>CAZFNB010000165.1:0-4760 GCA_964520235.1 uncultured Bifidobacterium sp.
CACCACGACCCGTTTGTCCTGCCGGAGTTTCCACGCCAACTGGCCGTGCCCGACGTCCACGGCAAAAACCTTTGCCGCGTCTGCTTGCAACAAACAATCCGTGAACCCGCCGGTGGACGCGCCGAGGTCAATTGCCGTCAAGCCGGTGACATCGAGATGAAAGTGGTTGAGGGCGTGTTCGAGCTTTTGCCCGCCACGGCTGACGAACTTTTCTCCGGATACCAGCGCGAGCGCGTCGGAATCCCTGACTCCATCGCTTGGTTTACGCGCGGGCTGGCCGTTGATGAGGGCCTGGCCCGCCATGATGGCGCGCTTGGCTTTCTCGCGGCTTTCGCAAAGCCCGCGATCCACCAACGCCTGATCAAGTCGTGTCACGCGCGCAGCATAGCGGTTTGCGCCGGAAACTCACGCGAAGATGTGCAGGGAGCGGCAGTCATCGGATACGACACGATTGGCCGGCGTATCAGAAACACGCGAGGCTGGGAGGCCGGTGCTCCGCAAATCAGCGTGTGGCCGGCGCGGTGTAGAGGCGGGAGAGAACCTCGTTGTAGCTGTGCAGGAACATCTGGTTGTCCGAAACCGATTTTTCGATGAGCTGTTTGACGAGGAACAGTTCCGAACTGCTGATGACCGCGTGGACGCTTTGTTGAAACGCCTGCATGGGTGTGAACGTTTGGAAAGAATCACCGACCAGAATGGTCGTGGCGTGACGGCGCTGGTTCATCGGCATGTGTTGGAGCGATTTCAGCGTCTGGTTTTCTTCGATGGAATTCGCGGCAAAACGTTCCTCGATGATGACGACTTGATAGCGCACCTGGGCGAAGCGGATGAGAAAGTCACTATGTGTGGCAGCGGTGTGGACCTTGTAACCGAGTTCCTGCAAGGCGGCGCGGACTTGATCGAGCCATTCCGGCGTGGAAAAGGCGAGCAATGCGGGTTTGTCGTTTGCGCCGATGAATTCAAATTGGTCGCTCATGGTTACTTGATTTTGAGAGTCATTGATGGAGCAGGCGCGACCGCTGCAGCGTCCGGCAGCCGGTCAAGCACGCCTTTCATGCGGAGCGAGCCGGCAGCGGAGGTGGATTCGCCGCGCGCTTTCTTCATGTTATCAATCCCGCGTGTGACGACACCGCGCTTCGAGCAGTAGAGCATGGCGCTTTCCTCGGAGATGATGCCGCCCTGGAAGGCTTCGAGCGCCGCGTGGTCAAAGGTGCGCCAGCCGAAGGTGTAGCTGGCTTCGATGATTTCGTAGAAACTCTTCCCTTCGCTTTCACCGAGGCGGATGGTTTCCTGCGTGCGGAGGTTAGACCCCATGATTTCGAGCAATGCGTGGCGTCCGCCACCGATTTTCGGAACCAGCCGCTGGCTGACGATCCAGCGCAACGAGTCTGCAAGCCGTGCGCGAATCTGTTCCTGCTCCTCCGGCTCGAACATGCCAAGGATACGATTGATGGTCTGGCCTGCGTCAATCGTGTGGAGCGTGCTCAACACCAGATGGCCTGTTTCGGCTGCGCTCAGGGCGATGCTGACGGTTTCACGGTCGCGCATTTCACCGACGAGGATGACTTTCGGCGCCTGGCGTAACGCGGCGCGCAGGCCGCTGGAAAAGCAATCGAAGTCCGTGCCTTGCTCGCGCTGATTGAACGTGGCGCGGATGTGTGGATAGACGAATTCCACCGGGTCTTCGAGCGTGACGATGTGGACGGCTTTCGTGAGATTGATCTCGTTCAACACGGCGGCCAGCGTGGTGGACTTGCCGGAGCCCGTGGCACCGGTGACAAGCACTAGACCGGTCTTTTCCTTCGGGATGTTGCGAAAGATGTCCGGGAACTTGAGCGCGTCGAGCGTGGGGATGACGGTGTTGAGTTTACGGCAGACGATGGAGTAGTTGCCGCGCTGGGAGAAGATGTTGACGCGAAAACGGGCGCGATCACCCAGGGCGTAAGAGGAATCGCACGAACCTTTGCGAAGCAGGTCCTGGATGTGCCACTGGTTTTCACCGACAAGATTGAGCGCGATGGCCTCGTTCTGGTACGGCGTGAGGAGTTCGATGGGCGGATCGAGTGTTACGGGTTTGAGTTCGCCGCAGGATTCGACCTGAAATGGGCGATCCACCGTGAACAGCAAATCGGAAACCTCCGGCTGGGAGTCCAGCATCGTGGTCAAAACATAATCCAACTCGGGACGTCGCATCATAAATCAGGTCTCGTCTTCCTCCGGTGGGTGCGGGAGGAAACTGCGGAATTTCCGCTTGTCGAGGCTCTTGTCGTAAGCTTCCTCGGGAGAAATGCGTTTCATGCGCAGATGCTCCATGATGGCGTCGTCGAGCGGCTGGTTGCCAAGTTTCTTGCCGACCTGGATCATGCCGGGAATCTGGTGTGTCTTGCCTTCGCGCACGAGGTTGGCGATGGCCGTGGTGAACACGAGGATTTCCAGCGCGGCGCAGCGGCCCTTCTTGTCAATGCGCTTGAAAAGGTTCTGGGCGACGATGCCCTTGAGCGATTCGGAGAGCGTTGCGCGAATCTTGTTCTGCTGGTCGGCGGGGAACACGTCAATGATACGGTCAACGGTCTTGGCCGCACTCGGAGTGTGGAGCGTGCCGAAGACAAGGTGGCCGGTGTTCGCGGCGAGAATGGCGAGTTCGATGGTCTCAAGGTCGCGCATTTCGCCGATGAGAATGATGTCCGGGTCTTCGCGCATCGCGCCGCGCAAGCCCGAGGCGAAACTCTTGGTGTGGACACCGACTTCGCGCTGGTTGACGAGGCAGTTTTTGCTCTCGTGAACAAACTCGATCGGGTCTTCCATCGTGATGACGTGATCGCGGCGGTTCTTGTTCGCGTAATCAATCATCGCGGCGAGCGTGGTGGATTTGCCGGAACCGGTCGGACCGGTGACGATGACCAGGCCTTTGTGCAGCATGGCGAGCTTTTTCAACACCGGCGGCAGCGGGGCGTCAAATTTTTCAAAATCCTCGAATGAAAGAACCTTGCTCGGAATCTGGCGGAACACGGCGCCGCAGCCGTTTTTCGTGTTGAAGAAATTGGCGCGGAAGCGGGAGATGTTCGGGATTTCGTAACCGAAGTCCACGTCGCCGGTTTCTTCGAACTGCTTGATTTTGAATTCCGGGGCGATTTCGTAGAGCATCGCTTTTAGGGCGTCGCTTTCGAGTGGCGGATGATCCACGCGATGAAGCTCACCGTTGATGCGCAACATGGGGTTGTTGCCCGCCGAGAGATGCAGGTCGGAGGCCTTTTGTTCGAACATCAAGTTGAAGAAGGCGTCAATTTTTGCCATAAGGTCTTTGCAATCCGGGCGGTATTTAGCTAAATCCGCACCACACCGGGAACGGTTGAAAATTTTGAACCCGCTTGTCGAGAAAATCCGCGCTGAAATCGCCGTCCAAGGCGCGATTCCGTTTGCCCGCTTCATGGAACTGGCGCTGTATTGTCCCGAATATGGATTTTACGAGAGAGACAATGACACGGTGGGGCGCGCGGGTCACTTTCAAACCAGCGTGAGCGTTGGCGGTTTGTTTTGCGAACTTTTGGCATTCCAGTTCGCGAAGTGGGCGGAGCTGCCCAAAGTTCATGGCGCAGTAGCGTTGCAGATGATCGAGGCCGGGGCGCATGACGGGAAACTGGCGGCAGATATTCTTGGATGGTTTCAATCACGCCTTCCTGAATCGTTTGCCGTGCTTGAATACATCATCATCGAGCCGTCCGCGCGAAGGCGGGAATGGCAGCGAAAAAACCTTGCGGCGTTTCAAGGCAAGGTGCGTTGGTGCGATTCTCTCCGGGACGAAAAGTTTGAAGCTGAAAATGCCGGAACCTTCCGGATTGTTTTCTGCAATGAATTGCTCGATGCGATGCCGGTGCATCGGGTGGCTTGGGATGCGAAACGACGGGACTGGTTCGAGTGGGGAGTTGTCTTGGATGGTGGGCGACTGAAGTGGGCAAAGTTTGCCCCGGCGCATCTCAAACCCGCCGCGCCGGACGAACTGCTTGCCGTGTTGCCGGATGGATTCACCACGGAGATTTGTCCGGCTGCGGAAGCGTGGTGGCGGGAAGCTGCCGGTATCATCCGGTTTGGAAAACTTCTGGCCCTCGACTACGGGCTGGCGGCGGAGGAATTCTTTGCGCCGCATCGCGCTTCGGGAACATTGCGCGGCTATCACAAGCATCGTTACGCAGACGATTTGCTGGCGTTGCCCGGCGAACAGGACATCACGGCACACGTCAATTTAACTGCGATTGAGAGGGCAGGCGTGGCGGTGGGGTTGAAAACAGAGCAGTTCACCTCGCAGGCGCAGTTTTTCACATCCATAGCCGGACTTGCATGGCAGAGGCCGGAATCGTTTGGCGAATGGACGCCGGCGAGCACGCGGCAATTTCAGACGCTCACGCATCCGGATCATTTGGGACGCGCTTTCAAGGTGCTGGTGCAGGGCCGGTGAGTTGTCAATGTACTGATGCCCTTTCCTGCATGGCGGATACGATTGTGAACAACTTGTTCTTCACAAAATTCATCAAGGTGGTTCAATCCTCACCAGAGAATCGAATCCAGCAAACGCTTGCGCAGGTTTCTTCTTTCGTGAGGTTTCTCAGTTCTGGTGCGGTATGCGATATGACGCAACAACTTTGAACTTGGAAAACGACGCGCTCGTTCTACCGCCGGACGCTCAGTCCATACGCCACACGGTCGCACGCACACGGTCGCACGCACACGGTCGCACGCACACGGTCGCACGCACACGGTCGCAC
>CAZFNB010000165.1:4860-5847 GCA_964520235.1 uncultured Bifidobacterium sp.
GCACACGGTCGTTCTCGAATAGTCCCCGCTTCGATAGGGTTTCCATTTTTCAAGGATTTTTCCGCGCCACAGTGTTTTGTGTTTTGTGTTTTGTGTTTTGTCTGCGGCGGCTTGCGGTTGTCTCCCTGATGAAAGGAGTTAGCTCATGAAAACCAAACCAATTGTTTTGATTGTCGCATTGGCTGTCTTGCTGATGATTCCGGCTTTGATTCTTCATTCCGCATTGAATCCCCAGGTGGCCGCTCCTGTCACTGCCCGATTGAAGGTGAACGCGAATATTTCCGTCACGGTTTCGTTTCTGGGGACGCCGGGCGGCAAATACCGGGTCGAATCCTGTGATGATCTCGTTGCGGCCCGATGGATTGTTGCCGCCGACAGCCTCACTGCGTCTGCAAGCCTGACTGAATGGGTGGATGTGCGTCCGATGGCAGCGGCTTCGCGCTTTTACCGTGTCGTGCCGAGTGGTGGTGTGGCTGCAAACGCCGGCGCGGTGGGTTTGACGGCTGAATCCGTGGATGCCAACCGCCTGATGACGGCGGTCAACGCGGGAGACCATGCCACGGTGATTGCATTGCTGCGTCAATACGGCGTGGGCGAAAACACGCTCCGGCTGATGGCTACGAATCTGGGAAGGCCGGTTCTCAAGGTCGGATTGCCTGACGAATTTTTTCGTGCGTGTGTGAGCGCCTCGCTTGCTGGGTTCGACTCGAATGTCGTCGCTCGTTTTGATGCCGCCCGATCCGTGGGATATGAACGCCCGTTTATGATTGCAAGGTCTTTGCAGGGAGACTGGACAACCAACTACGACTCGCAAGTCGCGAGAGCGCCTTTGCCGCCGGTAGGGGTTTTAGACTCTGTGGTGAATGATGGGCAGGCCATTCAATTCTTCCGTTGGTATGACCGATACGCGTCACAATTGCATTCGGTGGTGGTGAACTGGGAGCACTTGAGTAATCACGAGATCAAATCCGACTTTGGGGATGCCAG
>CAZFNB010000166.1:0-5844 GCA_964520235.1 uncultured Bifidobacterium sp.
ACCGGCTGGTTCCGGCTTTGGAACCGTCATAGTGGACAGTGCCGGCAAGGTCACCCTCAAGGGAACACTTGCCGACGGCTCGGCGCTGGCGCAGACGACGACGATCTCGAAGAACGGCGAATGGCCGCTCTACGTCGCGCTCAACAAGGGCAAGGGCTCTGTCCTTGGCTGGGTTGGTTTCACTGCGGGTACGGCAAAAAGTTTCCGGGGCGATTTGAATTGGACGCGGCTGGCCGATCCTCTGGCAAAAAATTATCCCGCAGGTTTTGTTTTGGATACATCCATCCACGGCTCGCAATATACGCCGCCGGCCAGTGGGGTTCGTATTCTTAATTATTCAGACCCCTTCATCAGATTCAATGGAGTCAACTTCAACTTATATTATGTTTACTTCAATCTCGGCACGGACAACAAAATCAGCAATATCGATCCCCTCCAAAGCCTGTTGACGTTGAAGTTCACGACTTCAAGCGGATTGTTCAGCGGAACGGTGCTTGACCCCATAACGCTCAAGCCCGTTGCTTTCAAGGGCGTGGTGGATCAGATCGGGCAGGATGGCTACGGTACCGGCAACGGATTCTTCCTCCAGTCATCCCTGAGCGGACGCGTGTTTATTTGGGTTGATTGAGCAAAGCCTGCTGGGAATAATCCCTGGCGTAATTTGCATCTGGATTCTGTTCCGCCAGACCGGCTCATCGGTCTGGCGGAATCGTTTGGGGTCGTTGAGGTTTACCGTTCCCGCCTCTGTTGGGTTTGCGCCAGCGTAATTTCCGGCGACACAACTCCCGGCATTGCTGCCGTGCCCTTGTTTCAATATGCTTCAACCCCGGTTAGAAATGCAAAACACACGCTCACATGTCGCATCACGCCCGTTCAACTGAATCCAACTTCTCTGCGCGCAAACGCTCGACCACGGAAATCCTCAGGCGCGTCGGCGTGTTCCTGAAACCATATCCGTGGCTCGCGTTCGGCACGGTTCTCGCCGCCGTGCTCTCTTTGCTGTCGTCGTTCGCGTTTCCCAAGCTCACGCAGTTCGCGATTGATGAAGTCATCGGCAAGTCGCGCGGAGATCTGCTCGCGCCTGCGATGCTCGGTTTGATCGGCGCGTTTTTTCTGCGCGATGCGTTCAGCGGCTTGCGTGTGCTCATCAACAATCAACTCGAACAAAACGTCATCTTCGACATGCGATGTGCCGTGTATGCGCGCCTGCAACGGTTGCCTGTCGGTTACTTTGACCAGCGTGCTTCCGGCGATCTGCTCACGCGCGTCATAGAAGATGTGAACGCTGTCGAGCGCGTGATGATTGACGGTTTGGAGCAAGGCGTGGTCGCCATTCTCAGCGTCGTCGGTGTGGCGGCGTTCCTTTTTCACATGAACGTCACGCTCGCGTTGGTTGCCATGTCGCCGATTCCGGTGCTGGCGGGCGGTGCGTTGTGGTACACGCTCACTGCGCATCGTCGCTATCGCAAACAGCGCGAGGCGTCCTCAGCGATGAACGCATTGCTCATGGACAATCTTCAAGGCGTGCGACAGATCAAGGCGTTCAGCCGCCAGGCGCACGAGGACGACCGGTTCGCCAAGCGTGCGGGCGACATGCGGAGCGCGCAACTCGGCATCATGCGCATGTGGGCTGTTTACGGGCCGGGCATGGGTTTCGCGGGAGCGACGGGTTTTGCGCTCGTGCTGTGGGTCGGCGGCAGTCTTGCTCTTGCAGGAAAAATAACTCCCGGCGAGCTCGTCGGCTTCCTTTTTTTTCTGCACATGTTTTACGCGCCCATCGGCCAGCTCCACGGCTTGAACCAGATGATGCAAAGCGCGCGGGCGGCGGGTGAACGCGTGTTCGACATTCTCGATACCACGGAAGAGCGCGCCGCGCATGGCACCGGTACCGCGTTGCGTGAACCTGTACAGGGCGAGGTGGTTTTTGAAAACGTCAACTTCAGTTACGGCGAGGGCAAGACCGCACTGCACAACATCAACCTTCACGCCAGACCAGGCGAGATGATCGCGCTCGTCGGCCCGACGGGTGCGGGCAAATCCACCGTCGTGAATCTGCTGCCCGCGTTTTACGAAGCCACAGCAGGCCGCATTGCGATTGACGGGCAGGGCATCAAGGATGTTTCACTGGAATACTTGCGCCGGCACATCAGCATCGTGAGTCAGGAGCCGTTCCTCTTCAATGGCACGATCCGCGAGAACATTCTTTATGGCAAGCTCGACGCGACGAACGACGAGCTTGTGGCCGCAGCCAAGGCCGCCAACTGCCACGAGTTTGTCACACGACTGCCGAACGGATTTGATACTGCCGTGGGTGAGCGCGGCGTAAAGTTGAGCGTGGGCGAGAAACAGCGCGTGAGCATCGCGCGGGCGTTGCTGAAGAATTCGCCCATCCTGATTCTTGACGAAGCCACGGCCAGCGTGGATACGGCGACGGAGCGATTGATTCAGGAGGCGCTCGAACATCTGATGGCCGGGCGCACCAGTTTTGTCATCGCGCATCGTCTGAGCACGATCCGTCAGGCCGACCAGATTCTGGTGTTGCGCCAGGGCGAAATCATCGAGCGCGGCACGCACGAGGAATTGATGGAGCGCGATGGCCTTTACGCGAAGCTGTCGCGGATTCAGAACACGTCCACGATTGAAGAAGGTTTCGAGCGAATGGAAGTCGTCGGAAATGAGAAGACATGAACGAGCTGGGCAAAACGCTGGTCATTCTCGGTGTCGCGCTGGTGAATGTGGTGGTTGTTTTCTGAAAAGCCGCGCAACTCGATTGTTGGTGCGCGGCGGGCAGATTGTTGTCCCGCCGCCCGAACCGAAGCAAGCCAAGACATTCGATTACAGGAGATCGCGTGCATCTTGAGGGTTCCCTGTGTTGTCCCGAAGGGACAAAACATGAATAGCCGTGGGCGTAGCCCACGGTTCAAAGTTAAAACACATTCGACCCCTTGCGGGGTCGCACCATGCTTCGACGGATACCGCGGGTTGTCACCCACGGCTATTCAAGTTCGGCCGCTTTGCGGCCACCAAGCCGGGGAATACCAAGATACAAACAAAGGATTCCAATCGAACAACCGGCAGAAGTGTTTGACATGGTTCCCGGAGCGACGGTCTCCGACCCGGCGTGTTTGCAAAATGGTTCTCGGAGTGCGCCCGTCTCGGGCGCAGCCATAAAAGTTGTAAGTGGCGATCCAAGTCGCGACCAACAGGTTTAATGCCTCATCATCTCGTCAGCGGATAAAAAAAGAACTTTGCTGGACAGAAACTTGCACCAAGAATAGCGTCGTCACATGAACAGAGATAGACGGAAGATATCGCCGTCCAATACTAATTAGGCCGCTCCCATGCACCGCCCAATGACGATAGACTATGATGGTCAGTGATGAAGAATACCAGAAGCACGACGTTTTCGCCGACTTAGAACGGTACGCTTCGTTCTACGAAAACTTAGGCCATGCTGTATTCGGGTTCGTTCCGATTGGCACGCGCGCCATCTGCAACATTGACTCATACGTGTTTTCCTCGATCCAAGGCACGCTGTCGTCGATCTGCATCATTCTTCGAGACGGGAGGATAAATGACGCCTATGCTTTGCTTCGAAAGTATTACGACTCGGCAATCATTAACATCTACACGGGCCTCTATCTTAAGGATAACGTCAGCATTGAGAGCTTTATTGTGACGCAAATTGACAGATGGTTGCAGGGAAGAGACCGACTTCCCGAGTTTAGGATTATGTCACAGTACATACGCGGCTCGCAAAGAGTTACCCCTATCACGGGGCTTTTGTATTCAGATGACCGGTACAAAAGGCTCAGAGACCGCTGTAATGACCATACGCATTACAACTTTTATCGGAACGTTCTCCTCAACGACAAAGAGATTCTCATCAAGGAGCGATTACCCGCCTTGGAGGAATTTTCTAACGATCTCCGCGATGTTCTAATACTTCACCTATCGTACATGTTTTTTGCCAACGGCCATTACATGATGTCAAGTGACTATGTAGATTGCTTCGAGTCTGGGATGACACCAGAGCCGGATTCGCAGTATTTGGTTGCGCCGTTTGTCCAAGACATATTCGATCAAAGCATCAAGAAATTCCGCCCTGATATAGCTGCAATAATTAAACAGCACAGTTCAATGCACTTGGCATGACACCAACGCCGCCTGACAGCAGAGATAGTCAGAAGTTAAAACCTTGCCAACACAGTCGGTCGTTCCTAATTTTTCCTCATGGATAAAGCGCAGTTGCCCCAATACATCGCGGTCTTGATGTTGTTCGTGCTCGCCATCGCAGCAACGGGCGGGATGATTGCGGTGTCCACCATCCTCGGCAAGCGCGGCGGGCGCAACAAAATGAAGGACACGGCCTACGAGTGCGGCATGATCCCCGTCGGCGAAGGCGGCCCGCGCATGTCCGTGAAGTTCTATCTCGTGGCGATGTTGTTCATCCTTTTCGACATCGAGGTGGTGTTCATGTATCCGTGGGCGGTGGTTTACAAGGCGATGCTCGCCGATCCCGCCACGCGCAATCTGATTCTTGGCTCCATGATTTCGTTCCTCGGCATCCTTTTTGTCGGCTACATCTACGCGGTAAAGAAGAAGGCGTTTGATTGGAAGTCGTGAGATGTGTTTCGTTTTGCGTGTTGCGTCATGCAGCGGCGCACGCGTTCTTGGATGCTTGACGCAACACGCAAAACGGAGCACGCCACAACCTGACACCTGACACTCCGCACCTGACAATTTTTCTATGAACATCAAATTCGGCACCTCCGGCTGGCGCGGCATCATCGCGCGGGATTTCACCTTTGAAGGCGTGCGCTTTGCCGCACAGGGCATTGCCCAATATCTCAAGGCGGAACTGCTCAATCCCAACTCCGCCATCTACGGTCGCAAGCCGGTCGTGATCCTTGGCTACGACACGCGTTTTCTCGGAAAGGAATTTTCGCTGGCTGCCGCCGAGATTCTCGCCGCCAACGGACTCGAACCGTTGCTGTGCAACCGCAACACGCCCACGCCCGTCATCGCCCACACCATCCGGGCGCGAAAGGCCATCGGCGGCATCAACATGACCGCCAGCCACAATCCGGCGGAGTATCAGGGCTTGAAGTTTTCCACCAGCAACGGCGCACCCGCCACGCCGGACGTGACAAAGCAGATTGAAGCGCGCATCGCACAACTCGTCGCCGAAGCCTGGACGTTCAAGAGTGCAGTCGTCGGAACATTCCCGTGCAAGACGTTCGATCCGATGCCGGCCTACTTCAAACAGATCAACAAGCTCGTGGACTTCGCCGCCATCAAACGCGCAAAGATGAAGATCGCCGTCGAACTGATGTACGGCACGGGGCGCGGCTATCTCGACACGCTTCTCGCCAAGGCTGGCGCGAAGATCACGTTGTTCCACGACGAATTGAATCCGCTGTTCGGCGGGCATCATCCCGAGCCGAACGCGCACGGCATGGAGGCTGTCAGCAAATTTGTCCGCAGCGGCAAGGCGCAGATCGGACTCGGCTTGGACGGCGATGCGGACCGCTTCGGCATCGTGGACAAGGATGGAACGTGGCTGACTCCGAACCAGATTCTCGCGCTGGCGTTGTATCACCTGAAAAAGAATCGCGGCTGGACGGGCGCAGTCGTCCGCACCGTGCCGACGAGTCATCAGGTGGACGCGGTGGCCGCGATGCTGGGAGTGAAAGTCCACGAGACACCGGTGGGTTTCAAATACATCGGCGCGTTGATGGAAAGCGAACCGATCATCGTCGGCGGCGAAGAATCTGGGGGCTTGAGTGTGAAAGGTCACGTGCCTGAGAAGGACGGCATCCTTGCGTGCCTGTTGATGGCAGA
>CAZFNB010000167.1:0-5839 GCA_964520235.1 uncultured Bifidobacterium sp.
CGAGGATGTGCGCCTGCGCCAGATCGCGGATGTGAATGTAATCACGGATGCACGTGCCGTCGGGCGTCGGATAATCCGTGCCGTAAATCTCGCATTGCCTCGCCTGGCCGAGCGCGACCTTGAGCACGTTCGGGATGAGATGCGTCTCGATGCGGTGATGTTCGCCGAACTTTTCGCTCGCGCCGGCGGCGTTGAAGTAACGGAACGCCACGAAGTCGAGTTTGTGGAGTTGCTGATACCAGATGAGCATCTTCTCGAACATCAGCTTGGATTCGCCGTAGGGATTGATGGGGCGCTGGGGCAAATCTTCCGTCATCGGCACGCGGTCCGGCGGACCGTAGGTGGCGCAGGTGGAACTGAACACGAATTTCTTCACGCCGAACTCGACGGCGGCATCGAGCAGATTCAATCCCGACGAGACGTTGTTGCGAAAATACTTTCCAGGATTGGTCATGGACTCGCCGACGAGTGCATTGGCGGCGAAGTGGAGAATGGCTTCGGCCTTGGCGTCGCGGACGGATTGTCTCACCAACGCGGCATCGCTCAGGCAACCATTGATGAACTTGGCGCGTGAATCCACGGCCGAGCGATGGCCTTCGGTGAGATTATCGAAAACAGTGACTTGATGGCCCGCATTGATGAGTTCCTCGACGCAGACCGAGCCGATGTAGCCCGCGCCGCCAGTGACAAAGACGTTCATGGTCGGAAGCATAGTCGCGCGGGCGCTCCGTGCTCAATTCTGAAATCGCGACAACGAAGCCGACATGAACGTGTTGAAATCGAATTTTCTTCCGTCGCAGGAATCGGATAGCATTTGAAAACCCTGACGAACCTGAAATGAAATTGAACGTACGAATCTTTTGCGGCTTGACGGCTCTTTGGTTTGGTTTTGCGGCAAGCGCCGCCGGGCCGGGCGTAAAACTCGGCAACGAAGTTCTGGCAGCGCATAAATTTCGCGAGCTTGCCGGGAAACGAGTCGGCCTGATCACCAATCCGTCCGGTGTGAACTGCCGTCTGGAAAGCACCATTGATGTGTTGCGCGCAGCGCCGAATGTGAATCTCGTGGCATTGTTCGGCCCCGAGCACGGGATTTATGGCGATGTTCCCGCCGGAGACAAGATCGTCAGCCGCACGGACGAACGCACGGGTCTGCCGGTGCATTCGCTTTACGACAAGACACGAAAGCCGACCCAGGAGATGCTCAAGGGTCTGGACGCATTGGTTTATGATTTGCAGGACACGGGCTGCCGCTCTTACACGTTCATCAGCACGATGGGCGTGGCGATGGAGGCCTGCGGTGAGGCGGGCATTGAATTCATCGTTCTCGACAGGCCGAATCCGCTTGGCGGTGTTCGCATCGAGGGACCGATGGTGGAGAAGGAAAAATACCGCTCGTTCGTGAGCCGCTGGAACGTGCCTTACGTGTACGGGATGACGTGCGGCGAACTGGCGCGGATGATCAACGACCAGGGCTGGATCACAAATCGCTGCAAACTCACCGTGGTGCCGATGCGCGGCTGGAAACGCACAATGGTCTGGCGCGACACCGGCTTGCCGTGGGTGCCGACATCTCCGCATGTGCCACATGAACAATCACCGTTGTATCTGGTCGCGACGGGGATGCTCGGCGAAATCGGCGGCGTGAACATCGGTGTCGGCTACACGCTGCCGTTTCAGTGCATCGCGGCGACGAATGTGAATCCGCACCAACTCGCGGAAGCGATGAACGGTTGCAACCTGTCTGGCGTGCGGTTTCAGCCGGTGACCTTCAAGCCGAATTACGGCCCGTTCAAGGAGGAGATCGTCGGTGGTGTGCAGCTATACCTCACGGATCCTGCGCACGCCCCGCTCACAGCCATCAACTATTTCGCGCTGGAGGCGTTCAAGAAGGTCGCCGGGCGCGATCTGTTCGAAGAAGCCGTGATGTCGAACAAGAAGTTCGACATGTTCGACAAGGTCAACGGATCGGACGAAACGCGGCTGGCATTGCAATCCGGGAAATCTGCGGCCGAAATAGTCGCGTCATGGCGTGAGGGCGAACAGCAGTTTCGACAGGCGCGGAAAAAATATCTGTTGTATTGAGGGGAATCGCTGTCGGCGTTTTCACTTTGCTGTCGTGAGCGCAAGTCCGACAACCGTGCAGGCGATTGCGATGAAGGCAGCGATGAGCGATTCGCCTGCCACGAGTCCCGAGGCGATCGGCACGGCGAATGTATCGGATTGTTTGCGGTTGAGTTTTTCCCACGCAAAAACGATCAGCGCGCCGATTGCGAACGCCACACAGTTCGGCAGATAGACCACCCATGAGAGTCCCAGGCCCATTGCCGACGGCATGTAT
Organism: uncultured Bifidobacterium sp.; assembly: GCA_964520235.1. GTDB lineage: Bacteria > Verrucomicrobiota > Verrucomicrobiia > Limisphaerales > JADLHS01 > JADLHS01. The sequence goes on from CAZFNB010000167.1 coordinate 2,339, forward strand.
TGTTTTGTCCTTGGAAAAAGTTTTTCCGTGATGGGAATCAACAACCCGATGAGAGCGCCGATGACGATGGCCCAGACTGCGGTTCGCGGGAGCATGTGGATGCCCTGTGTCAGGAGGTCTGCGGTGGCTTTCCACATGTTGGTGGCAGGAGGGTTGAATGCTTCGAGCGCGGCCTTGTCCGGCACCATCAGATACCACGCGGGTACAACTGCGAGTACGCCGAAGAAGATCCCGAAAAACTGCGCGAGGAATTGTTTCCTCGGATTCGCCCCCAGCAGATAACCGCTCTTGAGGTCCGTCAACAAATCCGCCGAGGCGCTGCCAGCCGCGGATGTGACGCCCGCAGCGACGAGATTGATGGAAGCCACGCCTTTTGCGCCGGGCAGCACGGCGTAAAGCAGCTGGGTCACCTTGCCCATCGGGCCGATCGGGCCCGTGTCCGTTTCGCCGACTGCGCGGCAACAGACCAGCGACACCACAAACGACATCGCCACGGAAATCAATCCAAGCGTCACCGAAACCTTGAACGCAAGATATTCCATGATCACGAGGCCGATCGAGATGGGAATCAACCCGATGATGAGCCACGAGTTCGGCACTTCCACCGAGTCGATCTTCGCGTCATGGCTGGCGGCATCCGCCTTTTTGAAGATCGAAAATGCCCGCACCACGGTTTTCCAGTTCAGCGCCATCTGCATCATGCTCGAGAAAACCATCACGGATGTGCCGCCCCACAACGCCCAGCGCACGGGATTGAAATCGCCGTTCGCATTGACCCGGAACGAGGGCACATAACCCGCCACATCCGCATTGATGAGGTCGTAGGCCAGCAATCGCGGGGCGACGACGAAATAAAGCAACAACGATCCTGCGAGCATGGAGAGTGAAACGCGCAGCCCCGTGATCATCCCCGCGCCGATGAGCAGCACGCTCGGTTCAAAGCCGAAGTTCGCCATCTGGCCGCGTGGAATCGGATTGAGCCACGCCGGAAAGTTCAGCAGTTCAGGGATGAAAAATTTCTGTTGCAGCTTTTCGAGCCACTCGATGGCGTGGCCCTTGTTTTTGAAAACCTCCACGAGTGTTCCGTAGGAACGGAGGATTCCAACGATGCCGCCGGCGATCATGGCGAAGATGAGCGCCCACGCCTTTTGCAACGCCTCCACGCCTTTCGAATAGAGGCTTTGCAGGGTTTCCGCCGTGGCGATGCCGGAGGGGAACTTGAGCTGCTCCTGATTGATCATCTGCCGTTTCATCGGGATGGCCAGGAACACGCCAAGCGCCGCCGTGAACAGGGCGAACAGCACGAGCACCTGCCACGATTGATGAGTTCCCTGTATCAGCAGCAGCGCGCCGAACGCCGTGCCGATTGTGGCGCCAGTGGAACTGCCGGCTGCAGTGGCCGTGGACTGCATGCAGTTGTTTTCGAGGATCGTCATCTGGCTGATGCGTCCCCGAAAGATTGTGCGGATGGCGTTCCAGACGACGTATGAGATCACGCAGGCCGTGATGGAAACTCCGAAGCTCCACCCAAGCTTGAGCGTGGTGTAGAGGTTGGAGATGGCCATGAACATCCCGAGCAGCCCGCCCATGAGGACTGCGCGCCAGGTCAGTTGAGCGATTGAATCGCCCCGGCCTTTGTACACCTGCTCGTACCACTGGCGGTCAATCTCCTCGGGAGACCCTTTGAATTCCGCCAGCGGCAGGGCATGGGATTCCGTTTCGGCAGGGGTTGCGTTTGTTCCGGGGGCGGAATTGTTCGACATGGGCCTTTCGTTTGCAAGTTTTGGGCCGGGCCGTCAAGACAAGTTACGGCAAGTTCACGAGTCGAAGCATACAGAAGAAACAAACCGATAGCCGATAAACAATGGGGCAAGGACAACGATTGGATGGATTGGTTTGCGTTTGCCAACGGCGCGGGGGTTGTGTCTTGTAGGCGGGCATGAGTTCAATCAACAAGGTTCGGAGGGCGGTGATCCCGATTGCGGGGCTGGGTACGCGGCACTTCCCGGCGTCACATGCGGTGAAGAAGGAGTTGTTCCCCGTGGTGGACGCGGACGGGATTGCGCGGGCGTTGTTTCATTATCACTTGATCGAACTCGACGCGGCGGGCATCGAGGAAGTTTGCATCATCGTGCAGCCGGGGGAGGATGAGGTGGTGCGGAATTATCTGCGCGGGCCGGATGCGGCGTATCTGCGGCGGTTGGAAAAGCATCCAGCGTTGTTGCGTGAGGCTGAGGAGATGAAGAAGTTTTCCGCGCGGGTGAAGTTTGCGGTGCAACGGGAACAGGAGGGGTATGGACACGCGGTGTTCCAGACGAAGTCATTCGCGAACGGTGAAATGGTGTTGCTCGGCCTCGGCGATCATTTGTTTCGCGGCAAACCCGTTTCGCCCTACCGTGAGCTTGCCGGAATGGCAAAAACCTCGAACGGCAAAAGTGTTTCCGGCGTGAACCGGATCTCTGCGAACGAACTTAAAGGCTATGGAACGATTGCCGGAAAACGTCGCGCCGACAACCCGCGGCTGATTGATGTTTCGCTCATCATCGAGAAGCCGGCTGTTGCCGTCGCGCAGGAAAAACTGCTCGTGAATGAATTGCCAGCCGGGACGTGGCTCGGCTGGTTCGGGATGCACCTGCTTGCGCCCTCAATTTACGAGATCCTCGACGAGATGATCTGCGACAACATCCGCGACAATGGCGAGTTTCAACTCACGCGGGCTCAGGAAATCCAGCGCCAGCGCGAAGGCTATCTTGCACTCGAAATGATGGAGGCGGAGCGTTTTGATTTTGGTGTGCCGGATGATTTTGTGTCGAGTGTGCAGAGATTTCGAGGCTGTTGATGTTTGGACTGCGCCTCGCCGTCGCCGTCCTTAATTCCAGCGTGACCAGGCCTGTGCCTCGTGCCATGCTCGCAAGGTGACAAATACCGAAGCCATTAATTTGCTGGAAAAATTTCGCGCGGGCGGCGTGGGCTGTGACGCGGTGTTGCGCGCATTTCAAGCAGCGCCGATCGCGGACATCGGCTTCGCGCAGGTGGACATGCATCGTGCGTTGCGGAAGGGATTTCCCGAAGTCGTTTTTGGCGCAGGCAAGACGCAGGCGCAGGTTGTCGCCATTGCGACCAAACTGGTCGAGCGCGAGCAGAACGTGCTGGTGACGCGCATCACGCCGGAACACGCCCGGGCGTTGAAGAGGAAATTCAAGCGTGCGGTGCATCACGAGATGGCGCGATGCGTGACCATCGAGAAGAGACCGCTGCCCCGGCGTGCGGGGAAGATAGCCGTCATCTGCGCAGGCACAAGCGATCTGCCAGTGGCGGAGGAGGCGGCTGTGACTGCGGAGATCATGGGCAACACGGTGGTGCGTATCCACGACGCGGGCGTGGCGGGGTTGCACCGGATTTTGTCCCGGCTGGAGATTTTGCAGAAGGCCAACGTGCTCGTCGTCGTGGCGGGAATGGAGGGCGCTCTGCCGAGTGTTGTGGCGGGACTTGTCAGCAAGC
>CAZFNB010000168.1:0-5834 GCA_964520235.1 uncultured Bifidobacterium sp.
AATCGAAATCGGCAAAGAATAAGTCAAAATCGTTGTCGTCGAAATCGAAAAGCTTCATGCCACCGGACGACCGTTGCTCGTCGGCACGCGCAGCGTCATGGCAAGTGAAAAACTTGCCGCGCGACTCGCAGAGCGTGGACTCGAATTCAAACTGCTCAACGCAACACGGCTGGCGGAGGAGGCGGAAATCGTCGCGCTGGCGGGTGAACGCGGGCGCATCACCATCGCCACGAACATGGCGGGGCGCGGCACGGACATAAAACTTGGCCACGATGTCGCAGCATCCGGCGGCTTGCACGTCATCGCCACGGAACGGCACGAGTCGGGCCGGGTGGACAGGCAGTTGTACGGCCGCGCCGGACGACAGGGTGATCCCGGCAGCGCCCAGGCATTCGTCAGCGCGGAGGACGAATTGATCCGCAGATTTGTTCCGTTGCCATTGGGACGCGGATTGGAGCACGCCATGGAAAGACATCTGCCCGCCGGACAAAAAATTGCGGAAAGCGCATTCAACCTCGCCCAACGCCGCGCGCAACGGATGGCGTTCAAGCAGCGCGCAGCGGTGTTGAAAGCGGATACATGGCTCGACGAGGCCCTTTCGTTCGCGGGGGGCGAAGCCGTCTGACGCGATACGTCATTTCTTCGCGACGAAGATCTGGAACACACCCAACGCCGCCAGCACCGCACCGCCGATGTAGAGCCACATGGGTTTGTCCCCGGGCGAACCCGTGAAGACCTGCTGCAACTGCCCGCCCACGGACTGCGCCATGTTGTAGCCCCAGACGATGAGCAATACACCCGCAACGAGGCAAATGATTCCGACGATTTTTTGCATAGGACGCTTTTGTTGCCCAACTGAAAATGAGTCTCGCGCGCGTGATAATTCTGTCCAGCGGTCTTGAGCGCAAGCCCAATCAGCTATTCGCCCTTCATCCAGACAATCGAGCGACCTCCACGGTTCTGTCGCGCATAATTCGGGATCGCCAGCAACGGACTGCCATCCGACCACCTGCCTTTGATGGTCATAACGCCACCGAGCAGATCGCCGCGCCATTCCGTTTTCAGTGATTTAATTTCCGGCACAAGATCAAGTGTCGGCTGATCCGCGGTTTCGACGGTGTAAATCAGAGGCCCGTATCGCAACGCCACACGGCCTCGATCCGCCTCAATCCTCTCGTCTGCCCGCACCACCTGGATTTCCATTGGCAGCGCGAGCTCGATCCTGTCGCCCGCGTTCCATTCACGCGTGATGGCGGCGTATCCGTTCTGAATCTTCGGCGACACCGGCTTTCCGTTGACGGAAAGCGATTTGATCCCGCCGATGCTCGGGGATGGTGTGTAAAGTTCGCTTGTGGTTCGATCGGGCACGCGGACGGACACTGTGAAACGCTTCGCCACTTTTGGGTTCACGGTGATGGACACGTTGCCGCTCCACGGATAATCCGTCTTCTGCACCATCTCCACATCCGTACCGGCGACACGTTCCACGTTCACACTGCCACCGATGAAGATGTTCACATGGATGCCGTCCGCGCTTTTGGTATAAGACCATGTCGGAATCATGAGCAACGTGCGCGGGATGTTGCCGACACAGCACGGACAGGGGTGCCACGCATAACGCGGCTTGGTTTCGACGAGTGGGTTGTCGTAGTAAAACGTTTTCCCGGCCAAATCAACCGAGCCGAGCAGCGCGTTGTAAATCGTTTCCTCGTAAAGATCGGCGAACTTCGCGTCGTGATAGGCGAGGTTCATTTTGTATTGGAAGAAAACCAGCCCGCAACTCGAACAGGCTTCGCAATAGGCGTTGTTGCGCAGTGAATAGTCCGGCCCAAAGCCTTCGGAAGTCTCGCCGCTGCCGATGCCGCCCGTGAGATAATATTTTTTGTTCACGATGCTGTCCCAAAGCGACATGACCGCGCTTTGATAATCCACGTCGTGCGTTTCCGTGGCGACATCCGCCATGCCGGAATAATGATATGTCGCACGCACGGCGTGGCCGACGGCCTCATATTGCTGCGACGGGGGAACGTGGCTCTGATCGTACTCGCTGCCGCCGCGCCGGCAATCCAGGAGGAATTTTCCGAGCGCGATGTAACTGTCGCCGTGACCGCCGCCCTCCATGTCGTTCACGAAACGGCCAAAGCGCACGAGTGCCTGTTCCATTTCCTGATGGCCGTCGTACCATTCTTTCTTTCCCGGCCCAATGTTCGCCACCCAGCAGTCGGCCAGTTTTTTCGCCGCGTCATAAAGGCGTTTGTCCTGGCCCTCTGTGAGCGTGTAATGATTGATGGCCGACTCGATGAAATAACCCGCCACGTAGCCCTCGTGATTGCCGCGTTGCGGCGGATTCCAGCGTGCAGGCCATTTGCTTCGGTCCGCCAGCGTGTAGGCCGTTTGCAAATAGCCGTCCGGTTCCTGTGCCGCGAGGATTTTTGGAATCCAATCCTCCATCGTCGCCCGCATCTTGTCCTGTGCAGCGAGAATTTCGTTGTCGCCCTGCGCGTCCACCATGAGCGCGATGCACATGGATTCCACCGTTTGATGTACCCAGGCGTTCGCCCACCAATCACCCTTGTGCGCCGCGTGCGGTTCGCCGCGCAACGCCTTGGCCGACTCCACGAAATTATCAATGCCGCCCGGCCCCTCGCCCTTAGGAATGTCCGTGCGGTTAATCTGGTCAATGCAATGCGGAATCCAGTTCACGATGAGCGCTTTCGCCCGTGCGCTCCATAGCGGACTATCAATCAGGTAACGCTTCGTATAAACGACCTCCAGACGCTGCTCTGGTGGTGGAGAAACCACTTTCACCTTGAGTGACGATGCCGCGCTCAACCTCCCCTCGCCCGCTGTCAATTTCAGCACGTAATCGCCCGGCTTGGAAAATGTCGCCGTCGTGATGTTCGTGTTGGCATCCGCAAACAGCACCTCTCCCGGACCGGATGTCTTGCTCCACACGATCCTGGAATGCGTGCCCGGCTTCAGGAACTTTGCAGACCCGGACAGGTACGTTTTGCCACCCAGCATCACATTCCGATCAACGCCCGCGCCCACAAGAGGTGGAAATTCCGGCGACCTCCCCGAATCCAGCACGCGCCACTCGATGATGCCCGTTGAAAACTTGCCGTTGCCATCCATCTCCAGCCGGAGCTTTGTTGTCGTGATCTCGTCAAACGTCAACGCGTTGAACGCATCTCCGGCGACACCCGGCTCATTCGTTATCGCAACGAACTCGTTTCCATTCCAGTACTTCACCCGGCACGCTTTAGGCAACCGCACCCCGCGATTGTCATCCCACCAATACACTTCGATCTTCCTTGTGCTCACCGGCTGTGACCAGTCGTACTGCACCCATTGCGTTCCGGTCTCCGGCCAGTTTCCGTAAGTGCCGTGGCTGTCGTCGCGCGAACGGCGCGGGGTGTGTTCATCCTTCAACGCCGCCAGAGTCGTGTCACCCGAGACGTAGGAACTCGACGGCTTGGCAACAAGCGCAAGATTGACCGGCGGATTCGTGTCTTGGGCGCTCAGGCGGAAGCATGCCCCGGCGACAACGGACAGACAAAACAACAACCGCGCGGGTTTTGATTTGAAGACAGACAGATTGCTTGAACCGATCAACAGTGGCGTGCGCATTGCCCCATGCTTGACAAAGGAACACCTCATGACAAGTCCCAACGATTCACCCGGATGGGTGATTCCAGCACAGCACAATCTCGTCTCGTAACGCGGAATTGAAGCCTTCGCAAAAACGGCAGCTGAACAGGTCCACCAAGTATAACTTGCTTCAAATGATCACCTGGACTGCGCGTACTGAAAGCATCTGCCGCAGTTACAATATGACATAACGGATGCCGGACTCGCCAAGTTCCACTGGCAAGCTGACCACACGATCATCAATGAACTCGTACCGGTGGCGGAACAAAACGTTCCGAAGCCGCAACGTTCAATTTTGATTCACTCATAATAACTGCGACAGGATTCCTTTGTTTTCGATTCCGGAAAAAAATTCCTCGGGTTCGGGGAGAGATTATTCCCAGCAATAAAAACAGGATTTCGGCCTCTCGACGGTCGCGATTGCCTCAGGCTGGTAACGCAAGCCCTGGACTATTTTCGACCGGGCACCACGGTTGCTAGGTTGGCGAATTGTGCGCTTTTTGTTCCGGTTGGGCGGATTGGACGCGCCGAAAAAAACAACAACTAGATAACCATGAGAACAATAAAAGCAATCACTTCAGCCCGTAACACTGCGTTAAAGCCGCTCCTCCTCGCCTTGGGACTCTCAACCATGTTGGGAGCGAATCTACAGGCCCAAATCTACACTGTGGTGGATCTCACCCCTGCTGCGGGCAATGCCTCGGCCACAGATATTTCAGGTGGCATTGCGGCCGGCTATTCCGCTCCCGGTATTTTTGGAACTGCATATCGCGCGACTCTCTGGGATGGCGGCGGCGTGGACATTGATTTGCACCCGAGCCAACTGGCGGATGACACTACCAACGGCATCGTTGGACGCTCTTTCATCGCCGGCGGCAGCGCTGGTCTGCAAGTCGGCTGGGTTTCCGGGCCACAGACCGGCAACCGCACTGCGCCGGTTGTATGGCACGGATCTGCATCGAGCGCGACTCTGTTGAGCATTCCGTTTGTGAACTTCGGTGGACAGGCACAGGCCACCGATGGCACACAGATCGTTGGCTACGCTACTGCTCAGGATCGCGATGGCACGACCATCGGCCCGGCGCAGGCCATGGTTTGGGATGCGGCATCCGGAACTGGCGTCAGTCTCGGCGATGGCGGAAACATCTCGATTGCCTATGGCGTCGGTGGCGGTGCTCAGGTCGGCTACGTGACCAAAGGACAGGCCTCTGCGGCCTTGTGGCGCGGCACTGCAAAATCATTGGTGAGTTTGCATCCAAAGAATGCAGTTGTGTCTGTCGCAAACGCCACCGATGGCATAATGCAAGTCGGATATGCCGGTTACGATATCCGTGTCCGTCAGGAAGCCGCCAAGGGCAACAAGGAACAACGCTTCAACTACGCCATGGTCTGGACCGGCACGGCAGCCAGCGCACAGAACATCCATCCCTTTCCCGTCAATTATCCGGCCGGAGCAAATCTGACGCAAAGCTATGCGCTCGCCATGAATTCCGGACGGATTGTTGGATATGCCATTGATGCCAACAAGTTCGGCACGCCTGCGGCAGCGCATGCAATCGTTTGGGATGCTTCATTCCAATCGCTCGACCTCAATGAGTTTCTTCCGGAAGGATTCGTGGGAGCACAGGCGGTTTCCGTGGATGCTGTCGGCAACGTCTCCGGCTATATGAGCAAAGCGGACGGGACGCGCCATGCGGTGGTCTGGGTGGTGAACCCCGCCCTGTAAGAATCATTGTGTGCCTGGCCGGTTGTCAGGCGTGCATTGAACCGCGGCGGGTTGCGGCCCAACCCGCATCCCGCCGCAATCTGCTCGTACGGCAGATTTTCCCGTGGCTTCCTGGGACAACCACGTTACCCTGCCTGCGTGAAACCCCTGTTGACTGCGGCGCTGCTTGCCATCGCCTTGTCCTTGCCAGCAGCAGAGTGCAAACATCGCGGCGTCTGGTTCTGGCAGGATGTCGGCAACCCATACGGCGCAGCCGCCATCGTCGGCAACGGAACGCTGGAGAATCAGACCGTCACATTTCTCACCAGCAAGTCGATCAAACGCGTCTATGGCAGCTACGGCACGCAGCCCGTCACCAGCCCGAGTGTCAGCGCGGCATGGAACGCCAAACTCCACGCTGCGGGCATCCAATCCCAGTTTCTGATGTCGGAAACCACTTCGATTTTTCCGAGCAACC
>CAZFNB010000169.1:0-5806 GCA_964520235.1 uncultured Bifidobacterium sp.
AAATCGCCGAGAACTCGCACATCTTCCGCACGCTCGGTCTTGGTTTCGCCAATCTCGGCTCGCTCTGCATGAGCTACGGTTTGCCTTACGACAGTGATGAAGGCCGCGCGCTCGCCGGCGCCATCACCGCCATCATGACCGGTCACGCTTACGAGCAATCTGCAGAAATCGCCGCGAACATCGGCGCGTTTGCCGGTTATCGCGACGCCCGTTGCGCCCACGTCAGCAAGCCCGCGAAGAAGGACAACGTCGAATCCATGCTCGGCGTCATCAAGCTGCATCGCGAGGCCGTCGAAGAGATTCATCCGAGCGCTGAGTTCGGTTATCTGAAAGACGAAGCGCGCCGTTGCTGGGATCGCGCGCTTTCGCGCGGCAAGGAAGTCGGATATCGCAATGCGCAGGTGACAGTGCTCGCGCCCACAGGCACTATCGCATTCCTCATGGATTGCGACACTACCGGTGTTGAACCCGACATCGCGCTCGTGAAATACAAACTGCTCGCGGGCGGCGGCATGTTGAAGATCGTCAATCGCGGCGTGCCGGACGCGCTCCGTCGTCTCGGCTACGGCGAGAAGGAAGTCACCGCCATCGTCGCGCACATCGAGAAGTTTGACACCATTGAAGACGTCGAAGAAAACGGCGAAACAATCCGTAGCGGACTCAAAGCCGAACATCTGCCCGTGTTCGATTGCGCGTTCAAGGCGTTTCGTGGCAAGCGCAGCATCGGCTACATGGCGCATCTCAAGATGATGGCCGCCGCGCAACCGTTCATCAGTGGCGCAATCTCTAAGACCGTCAACATGCCGAACGAATCCACTGTCGAAGACATCCGCAACACGTATGTCGAAGCGTGGAAGATGGGACTCAAGTGCGTTGCGATCTATCGCGACGGCTCAAAACGTTCGCAGCCGTTGAACACCAAGAAAACCAACGAGGGTGGTGACAAATCCTCCGCTGCATCTTCAATCAACAGCGATCCACTCGACGCCCGCATCAAGGAACTCGAGGCTGAAGTCGCGCGTTTGCAGGTCGAGGCCGGCAAACCGTTGCGTCGCCGCTTGAGCGACACACGCACCGCCGTAACGCACAAGTTTGATATTGCGGGACACGAGGGTTATCTCACTGTCGGTTTGTTCGACGACGGCCAGCCCGGCGAATTGTTTGTCACAATGGCCAAGGAAGGTTCGACCATCGGGGGCTTGATGGACGCCATCGGCACGTTGACGAGCATGGCGCTGCAATACGGCGTGCCGCTGGAGGCGCTCACACGCAAGTTTGCGCATCAGCGTTTCGAGCCGAGCGGCTTCACCAAGAATCCTGAAATCCGCAACGCCTATTCCATCACCGACTATGTGTTCCGCTGGATGTCAATGCAGTTCGTGCCCGGCTATCGCGAGGCGAACACCGTGCCGCGCAACCAGCCGGAGCTGCAGATTCCCGGACTCATCGAGGAACTGAAAAAAAAAATAAACCGGCCCGTGCCGGAACTTCCAATTGCTGAAGATACGGATGTCTTGGACATGGAAGAGACGATTGGCGGCCACAAACATCAGCATTCGCCCATCCGCATCGTGAAATCACTCAGCGATTCAGTGGCGCACTTCCAGCAGGACGCGCCCACATGCCCGAGTTGCGGTCACATGGCCGTGCGCAACGGCGCGTGTTACAAATGCCTCAACTGTGGCGAAAGCCTCGGCTGTTCCTGAGCGGAATCAAATCTACAAACGGGCCGGACGATTCAAATTGTCCGGCCTGTTGCATTTCAAGTGAACGATACGATACGCCTTGTCTGCCCGGCGGAGAGGAATGATTTGGAAGCTGGAGCCAACGGTGGGGATTGAACCCACGACCTACGGTTTACGAAACCGTTGCTCTACCACTGAGCTACGTTGGCGTGCCGGTTGGCCGCATAAAATGCGGCCCGGCTGACGTGTATTCTCCGGCTCACCGTGCAAATGGCAAGTCAATTTCAGGCATGAATGTCCTGACAATCCCGGTTGTGATTTGAAAAAATGTTTTGAATTGAACGGGAGTTAGTCTTGTCTATCTTTCGCATTGTCAAACAACCAACAAATCATCATGGCCCAACCCTGTTACCATCCCAGCATCGAAGGCGCCCAGCACGGCGCGAAAACCCTCGCTCAATTTCTCGATTACGCGCGCAAGTCCGGCGCAGCGGGCGCGCAGCCCTCGAATTTCATGTTGCAAAACGACAAGGGCGGCTTCATGAGCGCAAAGGAAATCAAGGACACGTTCGCGAAGTCCAAGCTTTCGTTGGACGGCATTTCTGCACACTGTCCGTTCTGGGTCCACACGACAGCGTGGACGTGCAGCCCGACCATCCGCCCGTTCATCCCCGCCGACGTGGCAAAGAAGTCCATCGCGGACATCGAGAAGTGGGCGGAAGATTATTGCCTGCGCCTGATGGACCTTTGCGCCGAACTGGGCGTGAAGATCGTTCCCATGTTTTGGGGCGTCGCGTTCGGTTGGGAACTGGCCACGGGCTATCCTTGGGGATTCTGGAAAGGTGGCGATTACGACCTGCTGAAGGAAGGGCAGGAACGTTTTGTCAAAAAGACAGGCAAGCTTCGGACTCACGCACGTAAACTCGGCCTCTATCTCGCGCATGAAATCCATGGAGGCACGGCGGCAATGACAGCGGACGATTTCAACATGCTTGTGCAGATTTGCGGCAACGACAAATGCCTGGCCGTGAACGCCGACCCGTCCCACTGCTGGGAAGGAGAGGATTTCGAGACGCGCTTCCGCAAGGTCGGCCCGCGCGTGATGGCATGTCACGTGAAGAATTTTGTCATCCGTCGCGGACTGCCCGTGCGCATGATGGCCCCCAACTGGCCCGATCGCGCGATGCAGTTCGTGGACATCCCGAGCGGCGACCTGAACATGACCCGCTACGTGGAACTGCTCATCAATGTTGGTTTCCCGCAGCGCTATTGTCAGGTGATGGGCACAAACACTGCGCCGCTTGTAGTGGAAGCCGAGAGCGCGTATCGCGATCTGGATGCCACAAGCGCCAATGGCATTGCTTACACACGAGATCATCTCTGCTTTCCTCTGGCAGCGGGGTCGTTTGAGGAAGGCATGGGGGCGTAGAGCCTTCGGCTTTCTTAAAAGGAATGACTTGCTTGCTTGGCAATCGAGCTAGAGCTCTGAAGCTGTCTTTGCCCGTCGTCGTGCTTATGGCTGCTGCGGGAACAGCATCGCTGCTTGCGCAAGGAAGCAGGTTCACCTACCAAGGAAGGCTTGATAAATCAGGCTCACCGGCCAGTGGAACATTCGATCTTCGTTTCAATCTCTTCGACAGTCAGACCAGCGAAACGACCATAGGTCCGGCAAACACTGTTCAAACAGTCATCAACGACGCAGGCGTGTTTACGGTTCAACTCGATTTTACAACAGGAGCATTCACCGGCCAGGAACGATGGCTTGAAATCGCTATTCGCACGAACGGCGGCAGCACTTTCACCGTGCTCTCACCACGCCAAAGAATTACCAGCGCACCCTATTCGATCACTGCCGGATCCGTATCAGGAGCAGTTCAGGCATATCAACTGGCAGGAGCACTTCCGGCAATCAATGGAGCGAGCGTTACTTCGTTAAACCCAACAAATTTATCACCTGGCGTCGCAAATATTAACATCGGTGGGAATGCGACAACGGCAGGCACTGTCATCGGCCCGGTCACAAATCTGATCCAATACAACGCATCCACAAACATTTTCCCGGGGTTGGGATCGTTGATTCTTTATTCCAACATTGCCAGCGGAATACCATCACTGGATGTCGTGGTGAACACGGGTACGAACGCGTTGAACGTCCTTTTTGGATCCGCGTCGGCGCGTAAGGGAAATTTCTACATCAACCCGGTTCACAACGGCCCGGATGCAAACTCGGATCCAAACACAGAGTGGCAGGTTTCGATGCCCGGGCATCTGGCATTGGGTGTGGGTTACGGAAACGGGAATAAAGGCCACTTCCAATGGGGCATCGGATACGCAAACACAAACAATGGCGGAGCGTGGGGCTATCAACAAAATCAGCGTAATTTGGATGGCCCTATCAAACTCGGTTACTCCGCAGCTTTCACCTTCAGATCCAGTTGGTCTTCAAATTCTGTTTTATTTGATGCATTTCCCGGATTCCTTGGGGAAGCACTAAACACTAACCGGGATTACTCACTTACGGTTTTCAATAATCTGTTCACCGATGATGGAATCTCCGCCGGAAGCGATCTTTGGCGTAATGATACAAAACAGATCCATTCCCGTTTCAGAACAATTGGGACTGCGAACACGCTTGAAGTATTCGGCTCAATCCTGGCCACGAATTCACTGACAGTCGGCGACAGGATTTTTGCAACGAGAACCATCGCCGCCACGAATGGCATAGCAAGCTACTCCACCGTCGCCCCTGTTGCTATTACCTCGACGGGCTGGACAAACATCTGGTCAACAAACAATGCCACAATTTACATGACGGGCACAGCGAGCAGGATTTACAACAGGGCTGGGGCAATCATCGTCAACCTTCCCGCAGACACGCGCACGGTCATTCTCCAGCCGGGCTGGGGGGTTACTGGAACCGGACTGACCGGCACAGCAGTTCCTTTTTGATTCCTGTGCTACACCAAACCCTTCTGATTCATGTTCAGAAGTGGGTGGACACGGAAGATTATCCAAATAAATTTCCGGCATGTTTAATCCCTCCTCCTTGAGCCGGATCGCCCTCGTTGTAATCGCTTCTGTTTCGGGTGGATTGCCAATGACTACTCCTGCCCAACCCATCCTCATCACCAACGCCGGCTTTGAGTCCAACTCCATCTCTCCGGGCACATTCGCCGTGCTCGTACCGCAGGGTTGGACAATTTACGATCCCAACTTCATCGTGAACCAGAACGCCAACTCCGTCGGTGTCATCCGCCCTGATCTGCCGCAAGGTTTCTTCCCCGGTGGTTCACCCGAAGGTGTGAACGCAGCGCTCGTTTTTCTTTCCGGCCCGCAAACCGGAGAGGCAGGCCTGCGCCAGACACTCCCGGCCACGTTGCAGGCGAACACACGGTATCGTTGTTCCGTGCAGATCGGCAACATCGGCTCGGGCACCTCCCTGCCCGGCTCGGCGGACGGCGGCGGCACTTACTACAACCTCGCGGGCTTTCCAGGCTACCGCATTGACGTGCTGGCCGGCGCGACCGTCGTCGGCTCGGACAGCAACAGCATCGCCGCGACAATTCCCGAGGGTGAATGGCGCGAAGCAAGATTCCATTTCGACATCACAAACAGCCATCCACAAACCGGCCAGACTCTGAGCTTCCGCCTCGTGAACCTGAAGTTCCCCGGCACGACCAACGAACCGAACATCGAGGTTGATTTTGATGACGTGCGGCTTTCAAGCGGGCCGATCCCCATCGCGCCACAACTGGAAATCGCCCTCACAAACGCACAACCCAATCTCACACTCAGCGGCACCACCGGTGCCACCTATCGTGTGGAATTCACCTCAACATTGCCTGCAACCAACTGGACAACGCTCACAAACATCACGCTTTCGTCATCGCCGGTCGTTTTGCCGGACTCACAACCTGCGTTCAATCAAACTGCGCGATTTTATCGCGGAGTGCTTGTGGATTGAACTCCCGCTCACTTCGACAAGCCATTTCCGGTCAGCCTCCCGACCTGCTCTTCGAATTTTTCCGCCTCGTTCTTTTTTCCGAGCTTGTTTCCGAGAAACACAAGCTTCTGATAGATGATGAGGCTGATAATGCCTCCATCAATACCAGCAAGCCAGA
>CAZFNB010000170.1:0-5801 GCA_964520235.1 uncultured Bifidobacterium sp.
CGATCACAGGAAATACAGTGCCCTGACTCTCTTCATTGAGCCGGCAGTAATGCAGCGAGGGACTCTTCAGTCGGGCTTTGATCAGACGAAGGTATCTTTTGTCATTGTTGGTCTTAATTCTTGCATAAGTGGCTCGTTCGTCGTCCGGGTTTTTGACACTGAATAAAACCATCAGCTTTTAGCGGGCGCTGTTTTACAGGTGTTTGATGCGCTTTGGCGGCGGCAACAGTCTTCCCGGGGCCATCTTGGGGTGTTTCACTGGCATGTAAGCTGCAAAGCTTCCCCGCAAAGGAGATGCAAGGATCGAAGAAAGAGCGTTCGGCTTTAAGTCCACACGTCATGTGATGGGGGTCAGAAGCTCCACATTTCATAATTCACAACAGACTGAGTTTGTAAATTTCACCCATGAAAAATTCCGTTGAAACACAAAATGCCGATGTCGCGGCTTCAAAGGACGCAGGGTTTTCTCCCTGGCAACAACTGAAGACCAAAAAGATTTCCTATCTGACCCTGCCCCTGCTTTTCATGGCCACGGTGGTGGAATTCGTCATTCTGGCCACGGGTTGGAAATACCAGCAGATGGTCTGTCTGCCGCAGGGAATGGGCGTCACTTTCTTCGGCATCGGTCCGATTGGAGCGACGATACTGGCGGTGGAATTGTTGAAATTGCCGCTGGCCATCTGGACGGCATCACGCACGGGCTGGCAAAAGGGCTTCATGTTGCTGGCGGGGCTGCCGCTGATCTGTGTGCTGACTTTCCAACTGGTCAAGGACATGGCGGTTTACGAAATGGGCACGGCCATGGCGCCCGCCGCACAGATGCTTGAAAAGGCGTCCATTGAGGAAGTCAAAATCAATCATCTCAACGGCGACTTGGCGGCAATCGAGGCGAAGAAGTCCGAGCGCGAACGCAAGCTGACCGAGTTGAACGCAAAAAAAATCAAGGCCAAGGCAGACCTTGAAGAGGCTCTCAAGCGCAATGATGAACAGCGTCAAGACGCCATAACACTCACGGATTATCAGAAAAAGGAACTGGCCGAGGAGGAATCGCGCCAGGCTGCCATCACAAAGCAATACAACGCGGATGCCGATCAACTGACGAAAACCATCGCTGATCTTCGCGCCCGTCGCGAGGCAGAGCTGCCAAATGCGACCGCCTGGAATGCCGAGGAGGCGCGGATCGAAAACTCCTACAAGGCCAGGATGACCGAATATGCCAACAAAAAGAAGGCATACGAGAAGGACAAGGCGGAATACGACAGTGCCAGTTTTCTGGTGCGTCAGGTATTGCGCGAACCGATTGACCCGGGTGTGCCGCCGGAGCGCGAGGTCAACACGATCTTGAAGCCGACTTTGCTGGCTGAACTGGATTCTCAAATCAAGGCCAAGGAAGCCGAACTGCTGACCGTCAATAACAAGCGCCGCGAGCGCATCGCCCAGGTTGGCGACAACGCGAACCGTTTGCGCCAGGAATTTGATGTCCGCTCACGCGGCAAGCGCGAGGAGGCCGACCGCAAGCGCGAGGAATTGCTTTCCGCCCACAATGGTCTGCTCAATGAATTGAAGGCCGAGGAAAAACAGATCGACGCCGAACTGGCGGTGGCGGTCCAGAAGGTGGACGGGCTGCGCGCGGAGGTGGATGCGGCCCGTAAGAAGGCCGAAAGTTATTACGAGGCGCGTGAAGCTGCCATCCGCAACACGCAGGTGCATCGTATTGCAACCACGGTGGAAATCGTTCGCGGCCTGATTTTTGGCGAGCGCCCGATGTCCATCACTGCGACCGCGAAACAACGTGGTGACATACTCACCGACCAGATCAGCATGGTGCGCATCTGGGTTTATCCAGTGCTTGCTTTCATCGTCGCCTTTTTGCCGACGTTGATGGTTGAGATCGGATTCTCGACTGTGTTCAAACCTGAACAACAGCGTCCACCGCACCGGCTCGGGTTTTTTGGCCGCGGTTTGCACCAGCTGTACATCCGGGCTGGACGGCAGAAAATTTTGCGGGCTGAACGTCTCGCCAATGAGGCTGTTTCACAGATCGCGACTCGTGACAAGGCCCTGATCGCCGCGAAGATCGCCGCCGAAAAGGCCCAGGCCGAGAAGACCGCCGAGGTGCGCGCCGCGCAGGAAGCTGTTGCCGCCACCGCCAGAGATCACGAGGAGCAGTTGAAACAAAAGGAGGCAGAGTGGGTCGCCAAGTTTACGGATCTTGCCGATTCGTTGAACCGTGCTGTTGTCGAAAAGGACGCACTCCGCGATTTGCAGAGATCCGAGATCGAACGACAGGTTCAGATGCGGCAGAACGCGTGGTCGGAACGCATCACGCAACTGCGCAAGGAACTGGATGACCAGCGAAATGCCTTTGAGGCGGAGCGCACGGTGATGATGCAGGACCACCAGCAGAAGCTGCTGGAAGTCACCGAGAGCTGCAAAACACAGGTGGTTCAGGCGCGTCGTCAGATGGCCGACGCGGAACTTGCCGCCGTCGAGAAAACCGCCAAGCTGGCGAGCGATTTGAAGGAAGCCTTGCACGCCCGCGACGCTGCGGAATCACAATTGAAGCACCAGTCGGAATTCGTCTCCCGACAATTGACCCAGGCCCAGGAAGATGCAGCCCGCGAGGTGGAAAAGGCCGTGCGGCAGGAGAAGCACCGTTTCGACCGCCAACAGGCTGATTTTGAAAAAACCTTGCGTGAGCGTGAAGAGGACTTTGATCACAAATTGAAACAACGCGAACAGGAGCTGACTCTTGCGTTCGAGACGCGACTGACAGAGGAGAAAGCCAAGGCGGACCAGGAAGTCCGCCGTCGCGAGGCGGAATCGCAAAACGAAACAGACGCCCGCATCACAGGATTGGAAGCGCGCTTCAAGCAGGAAATGCAGCAGTTGGAGCTCGCGGCGCAAAAGAAACTTGCCCAGCGCGAGCAACAACTCCAGGCCGAGGCGGACGTTCGATTGAGGGACGCCCAGGCACAGGCAGAAGAACAATTGCGTCGCCGCGAGTCGGAACTTGAACGCCAGCTTGATACACAATCGCGCCAGGCCGTTACACGGCAGGCCGAAGAGTTGCAGAGACAGGAACTGGCATTTCATTCCAGGCTTAAACAGCGTGAACAGGAACTCGCCATCCGTGCCGCAGCTCGTGAAGCGGAACTGCAAAATCAAGCGGCCGCTGACTTGAGGACGCGTCAGGAGGAATGGGAGCAGCAGGCTCAGGCGCGTGTGCGCGCTGCTGAAACGCGCTTTGCCGAGGAGACCCACCAGAAGGAGGCTGCCTTCCAGCAGAAGCTCCGTCAGCACGAGCAGCAATTACAATCCGAGTTTGACGCCCGTGAAGCTGAATTGCGCAAGCAGTGGGATCAAGACTCCCGCCGTCGCGATGCCGAAGCCGCCGAGGCAAAGCAGCGCGAGCAGGAGCTTATGACCAAGCTGAATGCGGCCACGGAAGCTCACGAGTCCGCTGAAAAGGAATGGGAGACGGAATTGATCCGAACGCGCAGCAGTCTCGAACCGCTCAAGGCGTTATTGGTCCGGACAGAGAAAGAGCGGGACGAAGCCAGACACGTTGCCTCCGAGGGCATACGTCGTGTCCAAGATCTGAAAAAGAAAACCAAGGAGGCATCATCGCTTCTGAACGCATGGGATGACAGAGATCATCTGGCTGGTCGGATGAGTTAAGCAACCACGGCTCAAAACAGATTGTTTGATTCAATCCAACGGAGCGCGGCGTGAACGTCGCGCTCCGTTTGCTTTCGCCGGTCATTCAATCACGCGGGAAAAATCCTGCGTCAAATATTTGCATTCGTTCGTTGATAATCCGGCTGAAAAATCGTACCCGGTTGGCATTTGCAACCCATGAGCCGTCGCACCAGCCATCACACGATCCAGGCTTTTGTCCTTTGTTGCCTCGCCCAAGCGTCCTGTTATGCGGAAACTCCATTGGAGCGTGATTGGAACAGGCCGCCGCCTGACGCGCGGGTGCGCGCCTACTGGTGGTGGCTTAACGGCAACGTCACCAGGGAATCCATCACGCGGGATTTGGAGGAAATGAAATCCAAGGGGTTCGGTGGAGCGTTGATTTGTGACGCAGACGGATCGAATCAGGATGGCAACGCGCGCGCGCCACACGGGCCGACTTTTTTTTCAGCCGAGTGGCGCGAGATGTTCAAGCACACATTGCGCGAGGCGGACCGGCTTGGACTGGAGATGAGCTTGAACATTCAGAGCGGCTGGAATCTTGGGGGGCCGATGGTGAAGGTGGAGGATGCTCCGAAGAAGCTCGTCTGGTCGCAGACGAATCTTGCGGGCGGCGTGGAATTCGCCGGCAGGGTTGAGCAGCCGCAGGGACGGGAGAATTTTTATCGCGACCTGTTTGTGCTCGCATATCGGAACAAACCTCCGTCAGCAGGGGCGATGTTCCGGCCCGCCGCCAGCGCGAGCACGGCGCAAACTGCCCAGCCTGCCGCGTTCGCGACGGATGGCGATGCCGGAACTTTTTGGGTTTCAAGCAGCAGTGAACCGGGTCAGGGCCCAAACGGAACAAACCGTGAGTGGTTGCAACTGGAATACAACGAAGTTGTCAGCGCAGAGCAGTTGCAGTTGGTACCACGAGACGGTTATGGGCCGCGTGAATGCGATCTCCTCGCGGGCGACGACTCCCGGACGTTGACTGTCGTGAAGTCGTTTTCCGCGAACCAAAATGGAGTGACGGCGGTTTCATTTCCCGCAACCAAAGCGCGGGTGTTCCGACTCGTGTTCAATGGCGCATTTGACCCGCGGTTTCCTCGGTCACCCCGTAACGTGCAGGTGGCCGAAGTAAAGTTGATCGGCGCAGGTGGCGTCGAAATTGGCGCAAGCCGTGTAAGGCAACCTTTGATGAACTGGAGACAGAAGGCGTTGATGCGTGCGTTGGAGCCTTTTTCCGCCCCGATTTCCACACCGCTCTTCGAGGAATTTCCCGCGACAATGGACGAGGAGGATTTGAAGGCTGGTGACGTGCTTGATTTGACAGGCAAACTCGATGCCGGGGGCGTATTGCGCTGGAACGTGCCCGAGGGCGACTGGCAGGTCATCCGGTTCGGTTTCACGTTGAACGATCACTGCCGAGTTTCGACGTGCAGCGAAGGTTGGGATGGCTATGCGCTGGATCCGTTCGATGCGGTTGCGTTCACCCGTTACTGGGATACGGTGGTCGAGCCGCTTATCACGGACGCGGGATCGTTTGCGGGAAAAACACTGAGGTATCTGCACACGGACAGTTGGGAGGTGGAGGTGGCAAACTGGACGCCGACGTTGCGTGCGGAGTTCATGAAGCGTCGAGGTTACGATTTGCTCCCCTGGCTGCCGGTCGTCGCCGGGCGCATCGTCAACAGCCGTGAGGAGAGCAATCGTTTCCTGCACGATTTCCGTCGCACGATGGGAGATCTGGCGATTGACAATCATTTCAAGATATTCAAGGAACGTGCCCATGCCCGCGGGATGCTGATTCATCCCGAGTCGGGAGGTCCGCACGCGGTGCCGATTGACGCGCAACAATGCCTCGGCTTCAACGACGCGCCGATGAGCGAGTTCTGGGCGTGGTCGTGGCGTCATCGCATGGGTGACGCAAACCGTTTCTTTGTCAAGCAACCCGCAAGCGCGGCGCACGCTTACGGACGCAAGCTCGTTCTGGCGGAAGGTTTCACCACCATCGGCCCACACTGGCAGGAAACGATCTGGGACAACCTGAAGCCGTCGTTTGATTTCGCCTGCACGGAAGGTTTGAACCTGCTCGTGTGGCACGCCTTTGTGTGTTCGCC
>CAZFNB010000171.1:0-5768 GCA_964520235.1 uncultured Bifidobacterium sp.
GCCGCTCCATCTGACAGGAATCCGGTGCGCGTGTCAAACGCGACGGGAATTTTTTTGCGGCGTTTTGTGGATTCAAATCGCCGTGCCGGTCGCTACTCTTTGCTCAAGGTGAAAAAACTGCCGCGCAATTTTTATGACCGCGATACTGTGACGGTGGCGCGGGAACTTTTGGGCAAATGGCTGGTGCATCGGGTTGGCGACGTTGAATTCATCGGGCGCATCGTCGAGACGGAGGCCTACGTCGGGCCGCATGATCTTGCTTCACATTCCTCGAAGGGTCTGACCGAACGTACAAAGATCATGTTTGGACCGCCGGGGCACGCCTACGTTTATTTGATCTACGGGATGCACCATTGCATGAACATCGTCACCGAACGCAACGGTCACGGTGCGGCTGTGCTGTTGCGGGCGGTGGAGCCGGTGCGCAACATCACGGCGCGCACCTGCGGCCCGGGATTGTTGTGCCGCGCGATGCAAATTGACCGGCGGTTGAATGGATGTGACTTGCTTGGCGGGGATCTGTTTGTCGCCGCAACGGAGGCGAATCGTGTTGTAAAAGTTGTGAAGACGCCTCGCATTGGCGTGGACTACGCCGGCTCGTGGGCTGCGCGTCACCTGAGATTTTACATCAAGGGAAATCCGTTTGTTTCAAGGCCATGAACTTGGAGTCCCGGGTTCTCACCAATCCTTGAGCTTTTTCTCCTGCTTCTTGGGATCGTTCTGTGGCTTGAAAACCAGAACCTCCTCGTCGCCCTTCTGTGCATCGAGCAATTGTTTCGCCTCCTGCGCCGTCATCGCGCGCGCCTCGACCGGTTGTTGTTCGCCGGTTTTTTGCTCCGGCTTGCCTTTGTCCTGCTTGGCCTGCTGGTTTTTCTTTTCCTGCTCCTTCTTGTCCTTGTCCTCCTGCTGTTTCTTCTGGTCGTCCTTTCTCTGTTGGTCGTCCTTGGACTGTTGTTGCTGGTCTTTTTTTTCGTCCTGTTTCTTCTGATCCTGCTTTTGCTGGTCTTGCTTCTGATCCTGTTTCTGTTCGTCTTTCTTGTCCTGGTCCTGTTGCCGTTGATCCTGGTTCTGCTGCTGTTGTTGCTGTTGCTGGTTTAACAACTCATAAAGTTTTTGAAGCTTCTGATCTTCCGGGAAGCGTTGTAGCCCGTTGGTGACAACTTCGAGAGCGCCAGGGATGTTGTTTGTGAGATAACGTTGCGCGCCGCCGTGAAAATACTCGTCGGCAGACTGGGTTTGAGCGATGGCGCACGCGCCGCTGCTCGCAACAAATGCAACAGCCAGCCGAAGCGCGTAAATCGTAAATCGTAAATCGTAAATCATAATTACTGCGGTGGAATCTGGTTCGGCGCTTGTGCGGGCGGGCGCGGATTCAAAATGCCATCAATGTCACCGAGTTTCTTCGTGAACTCCTCGAATGGTTTCGCCACGGCCTGGGCCTGTTGCATCAGTTGCGTCATGATTTCCAAGGCGCCGCGATAATTGCGCTGGCGCGTGGCGGTATCGGCGGCAGCCTTCGCCTGCCGCGCCATCTCGCGCAGCATTTCGATTTGTTTCAACCGCTCCTCGACGAACGTCTTGTTGAAGGCGGCGTCTTGATTTGCCTTGTCCAACTCCACCGCATGATTGAATTGCTTCAGTGACTCTTTCCACGCCTCCTCCAGCTTGTCCAAATCCTCCGCCTGCTGGCCGAGGCGGAAATGCACGTTGCCCAAGTTGTAATACGCCTGCGCCTGCAACTTGATGTCCTGCGCCGCCAGCACCGCCGTGAAATGCTGGATCGCCACGGTGTAGTTTGTCGCCCGATATGCCGCCGCCCCGGCGTTGAAATGCAAGCGCGGGTCTTCCGGCTTCTGCTTCTTGGTCTGTTGGTTCAGCAACCGTTCGTATTCCGTGAGTGCGTTCGTAAAGTTTCCAGCGCTGTAATCCTTCAATGCGCTGGCTGGCGAAGCAATCCCAATGGAGGGCAGGAGCAAGAATACCAGGAGCAGTACCACAGCGGAAACTTGGACGTTGGACGTTGGGCGTTGGACGTTGGACGTTTTGTCTTTTCGGCGACTGCGCTCCGGCAACAACATCTCGACGAGCAACAACAAGATCGCCAGCGCCAGCGGCCAGTGATAGCGCTCGTGCATCCGCTTCACCAGTTTCTCCTGGCCTTCCGACTTGGGCAGGGGAGCGAGCCCTTTTTCATAGAGCGTATCAATCGTCTTCGCGCCGCGCATCGGGAGATAGAATCCGCCTTCCGTCGCTCCGGCGATTTGCTGGAGCAAAGCTTCGTTCAGCCGCGACTTCACCGCGTTACCTTCCGAGTCGCGCAAGTAATCCGTCCGACCTTTCGCGTCCTTGATGCGCAGGATTTCGCCCTCGGGCGTGCCGATGCCGATGGTGAAAATCTTCATGCCTTCCTTGGCGGCGGCTTGCGCGGCTTCGAGGGCGTTCTCGTCGTTGTCTTCGCCGTCGGTGAAGAGCACCAGCACTTTGAAGTTGTCGCCTTCCTTGAACGCGCCGAGCGCCGTCGTGATCGCTTCGGCCACCGCCGTGCCGCCCTGCGGGATGATGTTCACATCCAGCGCCTCGACGCTCTGGCGGAAGGCGTTGTCATCAATCGTCAGCGGGCATTGCAGAAACGCGCCGCCGGCAAATGCCACCAGCCCGAGCCGATCTGACTGCGCCTGCTGCATAAGGTCAAGAGCCGCGAGTTTCGCGCGTTGCAGTCGGTTTGGTGCGATGTCTTCCGCGAGCATGGATTTTGAGGTGTCAATTGCGACGACGATGTCCAAGCCTTTCTGTTTCGATTCTTCCCAGGTGAAACCCCATTGCGGTCGCGCCAGCGCAATGAGCAGCAAGGCAAACGCGATCGTGATCAAAACGAAGCGGACTTTTTGCCGCGTTGGCGAAAGTCCCGAGATCAATCCCGGCAACAACCGCGCCTGAATAAATTGTGTCATCAACCGCTGCCGCTCGCGCCAGGCCCACCAGAAGAACACGATGAGCGCTGGCAGGATGATCAGCAGCGACCAGAGAATGTGGCGGTGGGCGAAGTTCATGGCAGCCTCCTCAAAACGGTTTGACCCATCGCGATTTCAGCGGTCAGCAAAACGACGCCCGCCGCAATAATCCACGCGAACAACTCCGTGTGATGCGCGAATTTTTTTACGTCGGCCTCGGTCTTTTCGAGCTTATCAATCTCCGAGTAGATCGCCTCGAACTTGTCGGCGTTGTCAGCGCGATAGTATTTACCGCCGGTCATGTCGGAGATTTTCGTCAGCGTATCTTCGTCAATGTCCACCGGCACCATCTGATAAACGCGGCGACCGAAGAAATCCGTCGCGGGCATCGGCGCTTGGCCCTGCGTGCCGACGCCGATAGTGTAAACCTTCACGCCCAAAGCCTGCGCTGCCTCGGCGGCGGTAAGCGGGGCGATTTTGCCGGCGTTGTTCACGCCGTCCGTCATCAGAATCACAATCTTGCTCTTCGATTTCAGTTCGCGTAGCCGGTTCACGCCCGTGCTTAATGCCGAGCCGATGGCGGTTTGATTGCCGTTGATGGTATTGAGATCCATCCGCTCCAGATTCTTCAACAGGAAATCGTGATCCAGCGTGATGGGCGACGCGATGTAAGCCTGCGTGCCGAACGCAACGAGTCCGATGCGATCACTCGGACGCTTGGCGACGAATTTTTCCAAGACGCTCTTGGCCATCTGCACGCGATTCACTCGTTGACCTTTGATTTCAAAATCTTCCGCCGCCATGCTACCCGAGAGGTCGAACGCTACTACGATGTCCACGCCGCTGGCAGTGGCTTTAGTGGTGTCGAACTTGGTCAAGCGCGGTTGCGCTAGCGCGATGATGAACAACGCCAGTGCCAGCCAGCGCAGCGCGAGGAGAACATTGCCGGCGTTCGACTTGGTGATGTCTTGGACGCCGCGCAGCAGTTGCGTCGAAGAATAGACGAACGCCGCCGGCTGGCCGCGCCGGCCTTTCAGCCACGCCGCGACTGGCAGCAGCAGGAGCAACAACAGAAGATATGGATGAGCGAAGGTCACTTCAGATTTACGATTTACGATTTACGATTTCGGAATCCAAGTCGCCGCTCTTATTAGCACCTGGCTTTAGCCCGGTGTTGCGCGGGACGGAAATCCTGAGCCGATTCAACGGCTTCCCCACGTATGGGAAACCGCTGAAGCGGTTCAATGTCGCCGCGCCGTCTGACACCGGGCTGAAGCCCGGTGCTAATGAAAGTTGTAATGGGCGTGAGAACATCATCGTGATGCGGGTTGCTGACTTTGGAGACTGGTTTCGAGATTTTGGATTTCGTGCGGCTCGGTTTCCTCGACCAGCCGGATGGCCGACGCGTGCAAGCTGCGCAACTCTGTTTCGCCGGGCTCATACTTGGCGAACTTCACGAGATCGCAGTTGGTCAGGAATTCGCCGAGGCTTTCTTTTTGATCGCGCGTCAATCGGTCGGTGCGCTGGAGTTCGTGGAGAAATTCTTCCGTCGTGCGTTCCGGGGCGCGGAAGTTGAAGCGTTCTTCAAGATACCAACGTGTTGCATCGGACACGGCTATGACGAATGGTTTCGGCTGGGCGATGAGCGCGAGCGCTTCCTGTAACTTCTGCTTGGCGCGCACGTGCGCCGGCACGACGGGGATGACCGGAACTTGCGTTGCGCGTTTGCGCCACCAACGCCAGAAGAGCAGGGCGGCGATCAAGACTGCTAGGGCTGCTAGCCCCCACCATAGCCACGCGAGGCCGCTGGGAATATCAATCGGCGGCGCGATGTCACGAATGTCCGTCGCGTTGGCGAGTGAAACTGGTTGGTTCGTGGCCATGAGCTAACGGTGTGAAGCAGTGGTGATTTTTTGGACTGCGGCGGCAAGCGAAGCGCGATGCCGCTTTTCATGGCGAAGTAAAGCGCTGTCGTCGCTGTGCTCTGCCAGCGCAGTCCAAGACGCGTCAGGTTTTAGACGTTGGACTTTAGCCTTTAGACTCACACTCATCCGTGCCGTCTCCGTTTCTCGCGTGTTTCAAAAAACTTGGCCAGTGCCACACCGTAAGGTTGATCCGTGCGCAATTGGATCGAGTCAATCCCCGCTGAGCGGAACAGCCGCGCGGTATCTGTCTGCGCTTTGGTCTGCCTTTCGGTGAATGCCTGACGCTTTCGGGCGTCGCCGGTGTTGATCTCGATGACTTCTCCGGTCTCGGCGTCGCGCAGAACGAGGCGACCGAGCGCAGGCAATTCCAGTTCGTAACGATCCGTGATTTGCACCGCGACGACATCGTGGCGGCGGTTCACTTGCTTGAGCATCGTGAACGACGCTTGCGCGAGCGATTCGAGGAGCATTGTTTGCGGGCGAAGCGCCCGGCGTGTTCCCGGCTTCGGTTTCTCCGCTGGCGAGCCAATGAAATCCGACACGACGACGGCGACGGATTTGTGTGATTGCACGCGCAGCAGGAATTCCAGCGCCTTGTTCAGATCTGTCCCGCGCCGCTTCGGTTCGAAGAACAACACTTCGCGGATGACGCGGAGCACGTGGCTGCGACCTTTGCGCGGCGGGATGAACTTTTCCACCTCGTCGCTGAAAAGGATGAGGCCGACCTTGTCGTTATTGCGGATGGCGGAGAAGGCGAGCACGGAGGCGATCTCGGCGGCGAGTTCGCGCTTGGATTGGTCGCGCGAACCGAACCGGCCCGACCCGCTCACGTCCACGACGAGCATGAGCGTGAGTTCGCGTTCCTCGACGAACTTCTTGATGAACGGATGAT
>CAZFNB010000172.1:0-5761 GCA_964520235.1 uncultured Bifidobacterium sp.
ACGCCCGGGCTGGAACGTTGGTTGGAGAGAAGGCCCTTTACCAGTTGCTCGCGTTGCATAACGGAGAATTTCATCTGAGGCCGTTCAAAAGTTCGGGAGATCGCACGGTCGAAGGTTCGTGGGAGTATCTGCTCATGGAAGCCGCGCGCGTGCGCGACGAGGAGAAAAACGCCCGTGCAAATGCGGATACGGTATTGATGTCAAAACCGTCACTGGACTCGAAACCGTCCGATGGAAGAGCATCTACAGAATCCCCGTCCGGCAATGACCTGGGGCCTTCAGGTCTGAGCAAGGACATCATTGTTGTTTCGACTTACGAAAGCAGCAAATGGCATCCGACAGACGACTCCAAGAAATGACGGCGGAGAATTTGCAGAGGCGGCCAAAGTGAACATGGCAGCCGTCATTCATTCAATCCGGAGTGGGAAGGCGGTGTCGGTTTGCGTCCGCGTTCCCGGAAATCGGTTCCAAACAGATGCGATGTATCAGCAGGATCAGGCAGTAATTCGTCAGGCCGGTGCAGAGAAGCCGAGATAAAATCCATTTTGCTGCGCATCACGATCTCTTGCAGATAATTTGTCACACCAAGTTCCGCCGGGCTCTGGCTTGACGCGAGTTCGTTAAGCTGGAGCAGCAGGCCATCACGAGAACTGCGCAACGCGAGCCAGCGATCAAACCAGCTTTGTTTTGGGAGGCAGGTGATTGCAAAAACAAGGATGTCGGCGTCGGCGGCATTGACGGCGGCGTGCTCGCCCAGTTCAGGGGCGTCGAGGTATTCCATGCGCCACCAGAAGAACTCGAACTCGATTTCTGTCCAGAACCGTTGCACCAGAAAATCGCAGGCGGCCGTGGCGCGGTCACGTGTGGTCTGGTCTTCGTAAACGACGAGCACCTGGCATTTGTCCTTGCCTTCGAGCCTGCGGGCGATCTGGTCTGAGGCGTCTTTCATCGTTCGAGTTCCGGTGTGATGCGACCCGGGCTTTGGCTGCCGTCGCGTCACCACAGACAAAATCAACTGCCCCGGCCCGGACGCAAGAAGTTTCTTTGAGGAAGATATTCACCGGGCGCACTGTGTGCCGACCTGGAAAGCCGAAAAACCGGCGTCAAAAAGTCTGATTACGGGTTGAGTCGCTGGATTTTCCATGAGCCATCAGGCTGCTTTGTGTAGAGAAAGCGATCATGGAGGCGGCTGGAACGGCCCTGCCAGAATTCGATGCGGGCTGGGGACAAGACAAAGCCACCCCAAAACGGAGGCAGCGGGATATCACCCGGAAATCTTGCCGCGGCCTCCTGCCAGAATTTCTCAAGAGCGGCGCGGTTCTCGACTGGTGAACTTTGCTTTGAGGCCCAGGCAGCGAGCTGACTGCCACGGGGACGACTCTTGAAGTAAGACTCCGATTCGGTGGCGGAAAGTTTTGTGACGGTGCCGGTGACACACACCTGACGTTCGAGGGACGGCCAGTAAAACGTCAGAGCGGCATTCGGGTTGGCGGCAAGTTCATTGCCTTTTCGGCTTTCGTAGTTGGTGAAGAAAATAAACCCCCGGTGATCCGCGCCTTTGAGCAACACCGTGCGGGAGGAGGGACGGCCTCCGATGTCCACCGTCGCGAGTGTCATCGCATTCGCATCCACGGGAGGGCGGCCAAGCACGGCTTGCCATAGTTTGAAAAGAGCGATGCCGACGCGCCGGAAATATGAGCCGGACGTTGCAGCTTCCGCAAACCACAACTGAAACTGTGCCAGTGGATCAGCGGCAAGATGAGCACTGTCCAGCTCTCCCGCTGTGTAATCCTTCCGCATGTCGGCCACGTTCATAATTGCAATGGAGGCTACAACGCCGCGTTGCCAACATCCATACAGAAGGTTGTCCTGGCCGGTTTGCGGATTCGATTCTGTCGGAGGGATTGCTTGCCTCATGGCGGTACATCCTTTGCTTAAATCAGCCGTTTGAATCGTCGCAACCAGCCTGCGGATTGTCCACGCATCCTCCATCTGGAGGATGATGCGGACTATATCCAGTTTACCCGGGATATTTTGAACCGAGAGGGGATTTACGCGGAAATCCAGCATGTTTCCTCGAAAGAAGCGTTCAGCCACGCGCTGGATCAAGGTGGTTTTGACCTTATACTTGCGGACTATTCGTTGCCGGATTGGAATGGATTGGCCGCGCTCAATGAGGTCAGGAAAAAACTGCCTAAAACTCCATTTGTGTTGGTTTCCGGGACAGTCGAGGAACATCTGGCCATTGAAAGCATGCGCGGCGGCGCCACGGATTATGTCCTCAAACACCATCCAGAGCGTTTGGTGCCAGCGGTTCAGCGCGCTTTACGTGAGACGCGGGAGCGCGCCCTCCGTGAAAATGTTGAACGCCAGAATTCCATTCTCGCCCGCCTCGGTCAGAGCCTGAGTTCCGTCACCCGCCCCGATGAAGCTGCGCGTGTCATCCTGCAAATTGCTGATGAAATGTTCGGCCTCGATGCGTTTACGCTTGATCTGTACGACGCGCAGGCTGACGAATTCCGTCCGGTGTTAAGTGTGGATGTGATCGAGGGACGGCG
This sequence comes from uncultured Bifidobacterium sp., assembly GCA_964520235.1. Lineage (GTDB taxonomy): Bacteria > Verrucomicrobiota > Verrucomicrobiia > Limisphaerales > JADLHS01 > JADLHS01. Next base: position 2,559 of record CAZFNB010000172.1, read on the forward strand.
TACTGAAGTCAAAGGTCACGCTAGATCGAGCAAACCAAGCCTCCGCGCGCGCCGCATCATGAGCAGTGGCCGCGAACTGATTTTGCGTCCGGTGTCAGACCCCCGGACTGAAGACGAGGACGCCAGACCTTTCGGTGATATAAACCGCTTGTCCGAGTCGCTGATGCTTGCGCCGTTGCGGGAACGCGACGTGGTGATAGGCGTCATCTCGATTCAGAGTTACACGCCTTTTGCATACACGACTCATGATCTGGACGCTTTTCAAACGCTTGCCGATTATTGCGGCGGAGCGTTGGAACGGATTCGCGCGCAACAGGTGGTTCGTGAGAGCGCGCAGCAGTTCGAGGACTTGTTCGAAGGATCACCCGACGCGATCTATGTCGAAGACTTGAAAGGCATCATTCTCGATGTGAATCACGCGGCCTGTCAGTTGCAGGGACTGCCGCGCGAAAAAATAATCGGTCACAGCTTTCTTGAATTTGTTCCCGAGGAAAAACGTGAATCCGCGCGGAATATTTTTGAGATGCTGGCGTCGGAGGAGGTTTTCAGTGTCGAAAGCGAAAGTTGGACTGCGGATGGCCGGGCAACGCCCGTGGAAGTCAGGACTGGCCGCATCCCGTTTCGCGGAAAACCCGCCGTGCTGCTTCATGTGCGCGACATCAGTGCGCGAAAAACAGCCGAGGCCGCGGCGCGCAGTTCGGAAATGTTGTTCCATGCCGTTTGGGAGAATTCCGTGGACGGCATGAGGCTGACGGACGCCGATGGCAAAGTCATCGCCATCAACGAAGCGTATTGCAAACTGGTTGGCATTTCCCGCTCGGAAATCGAGGGCAAGCCGCTTACATCCGTCTATGCCGATTCCGAGCACCCGGATCAGATGTTGCAGGACTACTGCAAACGGTTTCAAAGCCGCAACATCAAGCGCCAGGCCGAATCCCGTCTCGTGATGCGAACCGGCAAATCGCTCACGCTCGAATTCACAGCGTCTTTTGTAGAACTGCGCGGTCGCGAACCGATGGTGTTGACCATCTTTCGCGACGTTTCCAATCAGAAAAAACTCGAGGAACAATTTCGTCAGGCGCAAAAAATGGAGGCCATCGGCCAGCTTGCCGGTGGAGTTGCGCATGATTTTAACAACATCCTCACCGTCATCCACGGTCATGCTTCGTTGCTTCTGGCGGATTCACGCCTGCCCGAGTCCGCGGCGTCGTCGCAGCAAATCATCGAATCTGTCGAACGCGCCGCTGCGTTGACGCGGCAATTGTTGACGTTCAGTCGCCGCCAGGTTTTGGAAACACGCCGGCTGGACATCAACGAGGTCGTCAGCCGCATGGGTTCGATGCTCGGGCGGTTGCTCGGTGAAGATGTGACGATGCAGGTGCGTTACTGGCCCCAACCCGCGTTTGTGCAGGCGGATCGCGGCATGGTCGAGCAGATCATTCTGAATCTGGCGGTGAACGCGCGTGATGCCATGCCCAAGGGTGGACAAATCAGTCTTCAGATCAATCCGTGCGACATTGACCAGAGTCACGTGCAGCAGCAACCACAGGCGCGCGCAGGGCGTTTTGTTTGCCTGTCTGTCACCGACACCGGTACTGGAATTCCCGCTGATGTTTTGCCTCACATCTTCGAGCCGTTCTTCACGACAAAGGAAGTCGGCAAAGGAACCGGGCTGGGCCTCGCCACCGTGTATGGCATCGTCAAGCAACACTCTGGCTGGCTTGAAGTGGAAACCGAAGCAGGGCGCGGTACGAGCTTCAAGATTTATCTGCCCGCGCTGGACGAGATGCCGGGCCACGCTGAGACTTCATCACGCGAAACCGCTGTTGCTGGTGGCAATGAAACGGTTCTCATCGTTGAGGACGAAAAAGCCGTGCGCGAGCTTGTTTCCGGTTTGCTCAAGCGTCGTGGGTATCGCGTGCTTGAAGCGGAATCGGGAGCCAAGGCTCTTCAGCTTTGGTCCGAGCACAAGGGCAGGGTGGACCTGCTCTTGACGGACATGGTGATGCCGGATCGCATCAGCGGATGGGAGCTGGCGCAGAAACTCCTGCCTGACCAGCCTACGTTGAAGGTCATCTTCACCAGCGGCTACAGCGAGGAAGTTGTTGGACGCGAATTTGCGTTGCGCGTTGGAGTCAATTACCTCCCGAAACCCTACCACCCGCAAACGCTCGCCCGCGTCATTCGCGAAAGGCTGGACGCGAAGGAATCAGGTGTTTGAAGGATTTAGTGTTTGGCTTTCAGTCGCTCCAAGTCCTCGGCCAGAAACTTCGTCACGTCCTTGAATCTGGCCACGTTTTCCGGGTTGATCTGCATCAACGTCTGATGCGCTTCAAGACAGGCGCGCGTGATTTCTTCGCGTGACGCCCCGGAGGAATGCGCCGCCGATTCGTCCACGGTGCAATCCCCGACGGTACCTTGCGCCATTTTGAAAAGCCCAAGTACGCCAAGATTTTCAAGCAATTCGGCGACCCGCGCGTTTGCATTGCGCAATTCAACGGTGTGGCTGCCGTCGCCGCCGCCTGACTCGCTGGTTTTCAATCCGAATCCCGCCAGCACACCCAGAAACGTGCTGTCCATCAGTGCGCATTCGGAAAGTTCGATGACGAAATACTTGAAGCCCTTGCGTTGCAGTCCTTCCAGCAACGTCTTGAAATCCACGCTCGAATTGAAGTTCGCCCGGCCTGACACCTTCACACACGCGAAATTGTCGCCGACCAGCACCTGGATGTTGCACGCGGGAATGTTCATGGCGGAATTTTCACGCGGCGCGGGCCATCGCGCCCTGTGCCTTCGGCGCACCGACAATTTTCACCAGCGTCTGCTGCAACACCAGCGCTTCGTCCAGTCCGCTTGTCACCAGTCGTTGATTGCAGCGCAGCAGCGCGTCCATGGCCTGCACCAGCTCGGCTTCGGTATAATTCTTCACCTGCCCCAGCGCCTTGAACAGCACGTAGGGATTCACGGCGAGCGGATTGTAGCGTTTGTCGGACGGCAGTTTGTCCACGGGAACTCGCTCGATCTGTGACTTGAAATTGTAGTAATCCTGTGTCGGCTTCAGCCAGCCTTCGCGCAACATTTCCTTCAGCATGAGCAGCGCGCGCACCTTTGAGATGAGGCCGTAAAGCAGCCCGATCTCGCTCTTGTCCTTGTCGAAATTCATTTCCCACAACTCCTGATCGAGACAACGCAACAACTCGGGC
>CAZFNB010000173.1:0-5750 GCA_964520235.1 uncultured Bifidobacterium sp.
GCTGGCTTGTCCAAGGTTGTATTTCTGTTGCGCATGTTGCTTCCGTCAGCATGGACAAGTCAAAACCCGATTCGTCACGACGCCTTCGTCGCATTCAGAATCATCTTTCGTTCAGCGACGGGGCGTCGCTGCCACCCGCTTCAATACTGCTGTGTGGATTCGTCCTCAACGATCGGCTTTTCAAACTGGTCGCTGCGGAGTTCGACCTTGAAGCGCGCATCGTCGGCTTCCAGAGCTTTCACGTTCACGAGCCAGGAGACGGTTTCCTTGGGCGGCAGCGCGGGAATCTCTTTCATCGTGATCGCGCCGTCGGCGAACGTGGCCGGGGTGTTGCCGGTGGTGGAAACGAATTGCTGGCTGGCGGGCAGCGCGCAATGGAGGCGGATGTTCGTTCCCGTGGACGTGCCTTGATTGGTGACTTTGATCTCGTAGGTGACCTGCTTGCCGACTTCCACCGGGTCTTCAAGGTCAATGACTTCAAGCAGGATGGCGGGCACACCGACGACGCGGGTTTCGCACGCGCTCGCGGCGAGGTTGGTGATGGCGCTGACGGCGGTGGCGTTGAAGTTCAACGCGCCGGGTTGTGCAAGCTTGAACGTGGCGCAGACCTGTTTGCCTTTGTTGGGTTCAAGCGCGGGAATCTCCCAGACGAGATGGTTGTTTTTCACGGCGGCAAAATCCGTCTTGCTGGCGAGGCGCGCGCCAGACGGGAAGGGCAGGGTGAGCGTGGTGGCGGGCGCGGGGGCGTTGCCGTGGTTGATGAGCGTGAGACAGATTTCGGCGGCGCGTCCGGTGGCGACTTCCGCCGGGGCGTTGCAGACGAGCGAGAGCAACGGCTTCGGTTCTGGTCCGAGGTCTTCGAGGAAGAAATTGCTGCACGCCTTCGGTGTCACACAACGATAGCGGCGTCCCTTGGAACTGAAGTTGAAGGCATAGGCTGGGGCGGGCTCTTTGCCGGCCCACAGGACGTCACGCAGGCAGATGGGTTTGCCGTTCTCGCGCGTGGACATGAAGGGCATCCGTTCGCCGACGGGGATGGCGATGTCGGCGATCTGGTTCGTGGCCGCCGCATGGAACATGTCGTCTGGATTTCCCTGCCAGCCCCATTGGTCGAGCACGGCGATGAAATCCGGTCGGAGTTTCGGGTCGCGGAAGCGGGTGCGTAGATCGTCGGGCGTGTAAAGCGGCGGCGCGAACCGCGTGGCGGGATTGCCGAGACGGGTGGCGCGGTGCAATTGGGCGAAAGCCGGGAGCATTGTCAGGCAGAATAAAATCGCCGGAAAGGTGACGCGTGAAAGCCGGCGAAGAGCGAGCATTTTCATGCCCGTTGAAATAACGGAAGACTTGATAGGGAGCGAGCAAAATGCTTGTGGTCTGAAAAAAGCGTAAAGACATGCATGACGAACCAATGGGTTTTGGTGTCGCAGGGTAAGCACATCGGAATATCACCCGCTTCCATCCCAGCTGATGCAACAGGAGGTCAATGATTGGCAATTCCGCGTTAGCCAGCGCAGCGGATTCGTGGCTTCATTTGTCTCCAGAAAGGCAATTCTATGCTGCTCGTTGATCTGCTCGACAAATATCCGTTTGAAACCAGACTCCGTGATGGTACGTCTGTCGTCATCCGACCGGTTGGACGGCGTGATGATTCAAAGCTGCACAAATTTTTCCTCGCTGTGCCGGAGGAAGAGCGGCTTTTCATCAAGCAACCTGTCACGGATCAAACCTTGTTCCGTCAATGGTGCCGCCAGCCTGATTTCGAGCGCAACCTTCCACTGCTGCTGTTGCACAAAAACAAGGTCATCGGCGAAGCGACATTGCATCAGCGTGGCGGCGGTTGGAAACGGCATATCGGCTTGATCACCCTGCTCACGCACCCGGATTATCGCGGGCGTGACGTATCGAAAGTGCTCGTGACGGAGTTGATTGACATTGCAAGACACTGCGGTTTGCGCAGGTTGGAAGCGGAAATCAACGGCGAGCGGAAGATCGCGCTGGCGGTGCTTTCACAACTCGGTTTCAGCAAGCTCATGCACCTGCACGATTACGTCCTGGACATGAAGGCCGTAACTCATGATTACGTGCTGATGGGCAGAAGCCTCAAACAAGACGAGGAATACGCCGGAATCGGCGGGTGATTGCAGCAGCCTTTGGATTCAACGGTCAAACGACTGCCTCGCCGCAGTCCTGAAGCCGCTTGGACAAAAATTTTTGTTCCGATTTGATTTCGGCAAGCTGCAAAGCCTTGCGGAAATGCCCGGCGGCGGCTGTCTGATGATTCAAACGCAACTCGAACTCGCCAAGCACCGCGTGCAGCAGGTAATACGATTCCAGCGATTGCAGATTCTCAATCGCGCCGACTGCTTCAATGCCCGCTTGCGGCCCACGAACCTCCGCCACCGCCACGGCGCGATTCAACGCCACCACCGGCGAATCGTCGAACTCGGTCAGCCGGTCGTACAATTCAAGGATGTGTTTCCAGTCAGTCGCCGCATAGTCGCGCGCGGCACAGTGACACGCCGCGATGCCTGCCTGGAGATGATACTCGCTGAGTTCGTCGCCCGCCGCCGAGTGCGCCAGATGAAACATCCCGCGCGCGATCATCGGCTGATGCCACTTTGCGCGATCCTGTTCCTGCAACCGCAGCAGATTGCCCTCGCTATCGGTGCGCGACGGAATCCGCGCCGCATTCAACAGCATCAACGCCAGCAACGCGTGCGTCTTCGGCTGATTGCCCGCCGGATGCTCCGCCAGCAAACTCGTGAGCCGGATGGCTTCTTCACACAGGTCTTCGCGGATCAACGCCTCGCCGCTCGATGCTTTGTAACCTTCGTTGAACAACAGGTAAGCCGACTGCAACACGGCATCGAGCCGTCGCGAGAGTTCGTCGCCTTCGGGAATCTCAAAACGGATTTGCGCGTCCCGAATCTTTTGCTTCGCGCGCACCAACCGTTTGGCGATGGCAGCCTCCGTGGTGAGAAACGCCTTGGCAATTTCCGGCGGACTGAACCCGCACAGCGTCTTGAGCGCCAGTGCCACCTGATCTTCGCGCGATATGAGCGGGTGACAGCACACAAACATCATCCGCAGCCGGTCATCCTTGATCTCCGTCTCGAACGCCGGTGAGCTGCCGCCCTCCGCCTCGCCGGGCAATTGTTCGATGTGTGCAATGATCTGCGGTTGCTTCTCGTGAAAGTTTTTTTCGCGACGGATCGTGTCGAGTGCGAGATTCTTCGCTGCCTGCGTCAGCCATGCGGCGGGATTCTTCGGCACGCCATAATACGGCCACGTCTGCAGCGCCCGTACCATCACCTCCTGCACCACGTCCTCGGCCAGTTGCAACCGCTCGATGCCAAAGATGCCAGTGAGCACAGAGATGAGCTTGCCGGATTCATGACGGAAAAGATGCTCCGTCAGATGGGAGATATCTGTGACCGGTAGGGTTGAATTTCTTGCTTCGGGCGAACTCACGATTCGCGCGAAGATTAAGCTTCAACCGCCCGGTTTCGCACGCCGTTTTTTGGACGACTTCGCCTTGGGATTGAATTCCAACGCCAGTTCCAGCCACGAAGCCAGATCGCGATCGGTGGAATACCCTTCCGGTTTCACGAATACAAACCCGCGCATCGGTCGCCCGGTGAAATCCATCGGCGCACACCCTTTGCGTTTGAGCACAGTTTCGTAGATTTCGGGATCGAGGCGGACCATGAGCCGTTCTTGCTCCACGCCGACGCACATTTTGTCGTCCACGAGAAAGCACAACCCGCCCATCATGCGCTTTTCTGCGAACTTCACCTTGCGGTGCTTGAAACCGCTGCGTACGCGTTCAGCCAGTTGTTCATCAAAGGCCATGAGACTTTCAAGCTGACTTCAGTTCGCCGGTTTTTCGGCGATCGTTTTCAAGTCCGCCAGCCCTTTCTCAAACTGGCCGCCAACCATTTTGTCCATGTTCATGACCAGACACATGGCTTTGCCGATGAAGTTGTTTTTCCCGCTCATGCTCCAGGTGACCTCGGTTTGATCGCCCTGTGGTTTGAAGGTGAACAGCGTGTCGCTGACGCCGGCCATCGGTTTGTAGAATTCAAGTTTGAACCGGACCGACTCGTTGGTTTTGATCTCGGTGATGGTCGATTTGCCTTCGCCCACGTCGCTGTTGCCGACCCAGGAATAACTCGCACCCACACCGGATTCCGGCCCGGCGTAAGTCATCTTCATGTTGGGATCAACCTTACCCCAAGGATTCCATGCCTCCCATTTCTTGAGTTCGTTCACGTGCAGAAACACCGCCTCCGGCCTCGCTGAAATGACGATCGCCCGGGTGACACTGTATGTTGATGGTTGCAGGGCCACGACGACCAGGAAACCGACGACGACGACCGCGATACCGATGAGGATTTTCTTGAACATGGATTCGTTTGGTTTTTGGGTTTAGTTGAGCGACATTTGGAGTGGTTTGGCTCGACAAAACAGTTACAGAGCATGGTTTAGCTTTTCGAGGTTTCAACAACCGCTCTCAAGCTGGCAAGTCCTTTCTCGAAATCCTTGCCGGCCATCTTCTCGCAATTCATCAGCAGGCCAAAAATTTTGAAGAAGAAATTGCTCTTGCCGGACATGCTCCAGGTGACGCGGGTTTGATTGCCTTCCGGTCGAAATACGAATTCGGCGGTATTGGTCGCTTTGAACGGTCTCACGAAATCCAGCCGGAATCCAATCAACTCGTTTGCGCAGCTTTCCGTGATGGTCATGCGGCCTTCGCCGATTTTTTTGTTGCCCGACCAAGACATCGCTGCGCCGATGCCAGCCGCAGGGCCTTCAAAGGAATTCTTTGCGTTCGGATCGAGCTTTGCCCACGGCGACCAGGCTTCCCAGGCGCGCAGGTCGTTGACGTGCGGGAAGATTTTTTCGCGCGGCACGGAGATTTTCGTTTCGCGCACGAGTTTGAATTCATCGGGTTGTCCGGCGACGAAAACGATGAGCAGGATGACGACGACGGCGAGAGCGAGGAGGATTGGTAGCATATTCTTCCTATTGGTTCAGGTTAGCCCAGCAGGTTGGCGAACTTCTTCCGCGCGTCCCAGAGCAGATACAGCGCGCAGCCGACGATGAGGTAGAGCATCCACATGTATTTGATGTTAAGGATGCCCGCCGGATCATCCACCAGCAGGTGATAGGCAAGAATGTTGACGATGATCGGACCAAGCAGCAGCAGTCCAAGATTCCGCAGCCGCGGAATCATCACCAGCAGACCGCCAATGAGTTCGAAGAGTTTTACGAATTTCAGATAGCCGGTCGGACCAAACGCGGCAAAGAAGTGAGCGATGGGTGATCCTTCCGGGAACGTCGGTTTCGGTCCGACTTCAAGGAAGAACATGACGCTGGCCATCAAGAACAGCAGTCCCAGCACGACGCTGGCAACTATAGGTAACCATTTTTTCATAGTTATTTGGATTTGAGGTTCGGGAACGAAAAATTATCCGCCAGCCATCGCGCCGACGACGAGAAACGGTTCTTTGCCGCTCACGATTTCTTCAGGCAACAGTTTATCAGCCGGTTCGAGCGACCAATCTTCTTTGCAAACAAAGTAACGGATGAACGGTCGCCGTTTCAACGTGCCGTGATCACGGATCGTGCCGCACAACGCCGGATGCTTCGCTTCAATCGCATCCAGCACGGCTTGGATCGTTACCGCGCCAGCGAGGTCCAGTTGCACTTCGCCATCCACGCGCGCGAGGTTCTTCAGATGAAATGGC
>CAZFNB010000174.1:0-5744 GCA_964520235.1 uncultured Bifidobacterium sp.
TACGCCCACGGCTATTCATGTTTTGTCCCTTTGGGACAATCGGGGGCAGTGTCAAAATATGCCCGGTTAAGAGCGCCGTTCTGTGCGCTGTTTCGTCGAATCCCTGCTGCATGGCGTATTATTCCGAGCGGACGCCGAGGATTTGCAACACGCGTTCGAGTTCGTCGTCGCTGAAAAAGGAGATCTCAAGCGCGCCCTTGCCGTGGGCGTAGCGGAGGTGAACTTTCGTCCCGAGCCGCTCGCGGATTTTGTTTTCCAGGTCGGCCACGTGCGCGTCGCCGGGCAGAGGCGTGATGTTTGTCGGTTTGTCGCGCTTGGGGCCGCGCTGGGTGATTTTGGCGACGAGTCCCTCGGCTTGGCGGACGTTGAGAGCCTCCTTGATGATGCGTTCGGCGGCTTCCTCCTGCTGCCTCGATTCAGCGAGGCCGAGTATCACCTTCGCGTGGCCGACACTCAGGCGGCCATCACGGATGAAATTCTGCACGGGCAGGGGAAGTTTGAGCAGGCGCAAAGCGTTTGCGACCACGGCGCGGCTCTTGCCCACCTTGGCGGCGACCTGCTCCTGTGTGAGATCGAACTGGCTGACGAGTTGTGCGTAGCCGAGCGATTCCTCGATGGCATTGAGGTTTTCGCGCTGGAGATTTTCGATTAGCGCCATCTCCAACACCGTGCGGTCGTCGGCTTCGCGGACGATGACGGGCACTTCCTTGAGGCCGATGAGCTGGGCCGCGCGCCAGCGGCGTTCACCCGCGATCAGTTCAAACGACGCGCCCTGAGCGCGGACGATGAGCGGCTGGACGATGCCCTGTTCCTTGATGGAATCGGCGAGTTCGCGGAGTGATTCCGGCGGAAAATCCTTGCGCGGCTGCAATGCGCTGGGGCGCACGCGCTCGACGGCGACGCGCCGGACCAAATCACCGCTTGCGATGGCGGGCGCAGCGGGCGGCGGCACCGCTACGGTGGATGAACTGGCTGTGGCCGGTGCAACGGGAGTGATGGGGGCAGGGGAAGCTGGCGGCGGAACGACTGCCGGTTTTGAAATGACAGGAGTGCCACCCAACAGCGCGCCCAGACCTCGGCCCAAAGCTGGTTTTGACATGCGCGCAGAGTGACGAACGAGGGCGGGGATGTCAATTTCTAGTCAACCGGTCAAATGGTCTGGCACAGGTAGCCGCCGTCCACGACGATGTCCGTGCCGGTGACGAAGCTGCTGGCCTTGTGCGCGGCGAGGAACACGGTGGCGCCGACGAGTTCGCTGGATTCACCGAATCGTTTCATCGGCGTGTGTCCCCAAATCGCCTGCGTGCGTGCGCTGGGCGAGCCGTCGTCGTTGAAGAGCAGCTTGCGGTTTTGTTCGGCGGGAAAGAATCCAGGAGTGATGGAGTTGACGCGCACGCCTTTGGTCGCCCATTCGCGCGCGAGAAATTTGGTGAGGTTCATCACCGCCGCCTTGGCTGCGGAATAGCTGACCACGCGCGAGAGCGGCAGATGGGCGGAGACGCTGGCGATGTTGATGATGCTGCCCTTGCCGCGCCTGCACATGGCGGGGCCGAATTCCTGGCACGGCAGAAATGCGCCGCCGATGAGGTTGAGATCGAAGTTCGCGGTGAGCGCCTCGACCGGGATCTTCTCGAACGGATTCTCGGGCGTGACGGTGACCTTGGGGTCGTTGCCGCCTGCGGCGTTGACGAGGATGGTCGGTGCGCCGAGGGAGGCTTCAATCTTTTCATGCGCTTCAGCGAGGCTGCAACGCGATGAGGCGTCGCACGAGAAAAACGCCGCCGTGCCGCCTTTGGCCTGGATGGATTTCACGCGTGCTTCGCCGCGTTCCGCGTTGCGTCCGAGCACGGCGACTTTTGCGCCTGCTTCAGCCAGGCCTTCCGCCAATGCGCCTCCGAGCACGCCCGTCGCTCCGATGACCACCGCCACTTCGCCAGAAAGATCGAATAGTTTCATAAAATAGAGCGCGCATTGTCGAAAGAATCGCGCGGCGTTGGAAGATTATTCTGCGACGCGTCTGGTCAAAACCGATGGAGAATCGTCCGTCGAAGCAGGGAATCGTCCGGGTTTCAGCCGGAAAACCGGAGGCGACAACGCGCTTCTCACTCGAACGTCTTTTCCAATTCCTTCATCCGTGGCCAGACCGGAGATGAAGGGGGCGTGCGTTGCTTGACGGCTGCAAAAACAGTTTTGGCCTCGGCGGGATTTTCGCGCGCCAGCATCACGCAAAGTTCGAGTTCGATCCATGCCTTGCGCGGGTCTTGAAGTTGTTTGTCATTTGTCTTGAGCCATTGGCGGAGGGCCGAGGCGTTTTTTTCCTTCGCGGCACGATAGCCCGCTTCGAGAGTTTGCGGCATCCCCGGCAGCGAATCTCCGTTCACCGCCACGGCGGCTTGTTGACTGCCGGATTGTCCGTCGCGTTCGGATTGAATCTTTGCCCAGTTCTGAAAGAGCAGGTAGCCGAGGTAAACAACAATGACAACGATGAAGACCCAGATGACTTTTGTCATGACTCATCCACGCGTTGAATCCGCGCTCCGAGCGCGCGAAGTTTGCCGTCCATGTTTTCGTAGCCGCGATCCAGGTGATAGATGCGGTTGACCTGTGTGGTGCCTTTTGCGGCAAGGCCCGCAATCACCAGTGCAGCGCTCGCACGCAGGTCGCTCGCCATCACGGGCGCGCCGCTCAACGGGCGGCCACCCTTCACAATGGCGCTCGGCCCTTCGATCTGAATGTCCGCACCGAGTCGTGACAGTTCGCTCACGTGCATGAAGCGCGATTCAAAAATCCGCTCCGTGATGATGCTGATGCCCGGAGCCAGCGTCATCAGCGCCATCATCTGCGCCTGCACATCCGTCGGGAAGCCTGAGTAGGGCAGGGTCGTCACGTCGGACGATTTCAATTTGCTGCCGCGCCGTACGATCATGTCCGCGCCGCGCCGCTCCACTACGACACCGGCTTCCTCGATTTTATCAATGACCGCATGAAGATGGTCGGCTCGCGCTCCTTTGATCGTGACTTCGCCGTTCGTCATCGCGGCGGCGATCGCGAACGTGGCGGCTTCGATACGGTCGGGAATGACGGTGTGCTCCGCGCCGTGAAGTTCCTTCACGCCGGTGATGGTGACGGTGGGGCTGCCTGCGCCGTGGATTTTTGCGCCCATCGCATTGAGAAAATTCGCCACGTCCACCACCTCGGGTTCGCATGCGGCGCTTTCGATGACGGTCACACCCTCGGCCAGTGTCGCAGCCATCATGATGTTTGCCGTGCCGAGCACCGTCGAGCCTGCGCGCCCGCCGAGAAACATCGCGCCGCCGATGAGCCGTTTCGCCTCGGCTTCAACGTAGCCGCTTTGGATCGTGAGCTTGGCGCCCAGAGCTTCAAATCCTTTCAGATGGAGATTGATGGGTCGCGCGCCGATGACGCAGCCGCCCGGCAATGACACGCGCGCCTTCTTCAACCGCCCGAGCAGCGGCCCCATGATGCAGATCGAACCGCGCATCTTGCGGACGAGGTCGTAATCGCCCTGGCCTTTGATCTTCCTCGCCTGCACATGCACCTCGCCGTCCTTGATGCTGACCTTTGCTCCAAGCCACTCAAGGATCTGCCCCATGAACTTCACGTCGCTCAAGTTCGGAACTCCGCGGATGACGCACGGCTCCGCGGTGAGCAGCGTCGCCGCCATGATGGGTAACACGGCGTTTTTGGCGCCGCTGATTTCGACCTCGCCGTGCAGTGGCACGCCGCCTTTGATGAGAAAGCTGTCCATGGAAAAATAAATCCGATCCGTGTTTGATCCGTGGCTGAATTTACGACCGCCGGGCCGTCAAAATTCGCTGGCGGCGAGTGTAGTCTTCGCGCACGGACTCGACAACCCACTTTTGAGACTCGAACAATCTTTTTACATCGTCTGCCTGGCCGTCGCCGAACTCCAGCATGATCCTGCCCTCCGGCTTCAGGAACGCTCCGGCTTTCTCCGCAAGCATCCGGTAAAAATCGAGGCCGTCCGAGCCTCCGTCCAGCGCGCCGTTTGGATCGAAATCGCGCACCTCCGGTTGCAACGTCGTTATCTCCGCGCTTGGGATGTAGGGCGGGTTGCTCACGATGAGATCGAACTGTGCGCCTGATGAAATTGCATTGAATCCATCGCCGCAATGGAATTCGATCCGATCTGCCACGCCATTTCGTGCCGCATTTTGTCCGGCAATCGCCAGCGCCTCCGCCGAGACATCCGTCGCCACAACGCGCGCCGCCGGGCATTTCACGGCGATGGCGATGGCGATGCATCCGCTGCCTGTGCCGAAGTCGAGCGCCAACCCCTCACCCCGTCCGACGGGGAGAGAATTCGCCGAAAGTAGTTTCGCGCCTTGAACCCCTGAACTGTAGCAGCCGACGTGAGTCGGCTCTGAATGCTTCCGGGAATCAGATAGAGCGGACTCACGTCCGCTGCTACAGGTTTCATGAGGAGGGTGGCCGGATGCCGGGTGAGGGGATTGGCTTGTTCGATTCAAAAACTCCCAGCCCATCTCCGCCAGTAACTCCGTTTCCGGTCGAGGCACGAGGACGTGGCGGTTCACGGCCATCTCGAAGCCGCAAAATGATGTCGAGCCGGTGATGTGCTGGAGCGGTTCACGCTGGCTGCGGCGTTTGACAAGTTCGCGGATGGAATCGAGTTCAGCGTCGGATAGTTTGCGCTCGAAGTTCAGATAAAGCTTCATGCGCGGAAGTTTGAGCGCGTGAGCCAGCAGCAGCTCCGTTTGCAGCCGCGCGGACTCGACGCCCTTCTTTGCGAGAAACTCCGAACTCTTCTGAATCACCTCGAGCACCGTCACGAACGCAGTGTAGGTTCGCGCGCGCAGGTTCAAAGTTCAAAGTTCGAGGCCGAACGCCAGCGCGCCAGATACCAGCCGTAGAGCAGAATCAAAGCGGCGCCCAGTATCACGACCAAAAGCAGTTGGAGACGGCGTGAAGCCCTGGATGCAGGCGGTGTCGGCTTCGGATCACACAATTCAAAGCCCAGATAGCATTGCGTGACGAGACCATCGGTGAATGCGATGCGAATGCCATAAACGGCGTCACCGGTTTGTTCTTCACGATAGGAGAGAATTTCGATCTTGTCCGAGGAAACCAGCCGGGATGGTTCGCCAAGCAGTCCGGCAACCTGCACTTTTGTCATCCCTTGCTTGATGCGGCTGATCGCGTGCTCCCACTCAGCATATTTGCGGGAGTTCGGTTTCACTCATCACACTTCGATGCCGTAGGCTTTGATCTTGTTGTAGAGCGTCTGTCGTCCGATGCCGAGGCGCTTGGCGGCTTCGAGCTTGTTGCCGTTGGTTTCCTTGAGCATCTGGATGATGGCATTGCGTTCCACGCCTTCGAGCAACGTGAAGTTCGTGTCCTGCGATTCCACCGCGTCGGGTTTGGAACGGGTGATGGAAAGGTCGCTGGCGTCCACCATGTCGCCTTCGCAGAGAAGGACGGCGCGCTGGATTTCGTTCTGCAACTGGCGGACGTTGCCGGGCCAGTCGAATCCCGTGAGACGATCCACGGCAGGTTGGGAGAAGCCGCGAATCGGGCGATTGGCCTGACCGGCGAAGCGCTTCAAAAACGCATTCGCAAGCGGCATGATGTCGTCGCGCCGGTCGCGCAGCGCGGGGAGGTTCACTGAAATGGCGCTGATGCGGTAATACAAGTCTTCGCGCAGTTTGCCGTCCTTGATGGCCTCCTCGGGCAGGCGGTTGGTG
>CAZFNB010000175.1:0-5742 GCA_964520235.1 uncultured Bifidobacterium sp.
TCATGATGATGCCGATGAACAGGTTCAGGATGATCATCGTGCCGAAGATGATGAAGGTGACGAAGTAGAGCGCGACTTTGATGCCCGGCACATGCGCCACCTGCGCGGCGAATAAATCCGCCCAGTTATCCAGAGTCACAAGCCGGAACAGCGACAGAAACGCCGCCGGCAGCGATCCAAAATTCTTCGGGTCGTGCGCGCCGAACAGGTGAATCCCGGCCACAGCGTAGATGTAGAACAACAGCGCCAGCAGCAGGCTCACGTAGCCCATCGCGGACAAACTTTTGAGCAGCGCGCCGACGAGCAGTTGCAGTTTCGGCAACGCGCTCACGAGCCGGAGCAAGCGCAACGCGCGTGCCAGTCGCAACACCGCGGCGAACGGTCCGCCCACCGGCAGCACGCAGATCACGATGATGAGAAAATCGAACACGTTCCAGCCATCAGCAAAGTAACGCCACGGCTGGCGGCCATGCGACGCCATCTTGAGCAGCGCCTCCACGATGAAGACACCCAGTATGATTTTATCCAAGCCATGCAGCAGCGCGCCGTGTCGCGCCATGATCGGGGCGCTGGTCTCCAATCCCGCCACCACACCCGCCAGCACGATCACCGCCACGATGCCGTGATGGAACGGCTTCGACCCGACCAGTTGTTTGATGCGGTTGGTCATGATTCCCTCGCTTCCTGAGTGACCAGCACTTTGTCCACGCGGTCTCCGTCCATGTCGAGCACTTCAAAACGCCAGCCGCCGAAGGAAATGCTTTTCCCTTCCGCAATCTCACCACCGAGATGCTCCCCCACAAACGCACCGAGCTTTTGTTTGGGAACAGCTTCAACTCCTGCGGATTCTCCCGCCTCCAGTTGCTCCCAAAGCTTTGAAACATCAAACGCCCCATCCACCAGCCACGTGCCATCACTCCGTCGGCGCGCTTCGGGCCGCAAGCGCTCTTCGAGTGACGGCAGTTCGCCGACGATGGCCTCCAGCACGTCCACCAGCGTGACCACGCCGAGGAACTGGTTGCGCTCATCCACGACGATGCCGATGTGTTTGCCGCTCACCTTGAACGATTCCAGCAACGACGCGACACTCCGGGTGGCATTCACGAACAGCGGCGCGACCATCAGATCGGCCACGTTCGGCACGACGCCGGCCGCGACGTTCGCATACACGGCCTTCACCGAGATGACGCCCACGATGCGGTTGCGGTTGCCGTCGTAAACCGGGTAGCTGTTGTGACCCGACACCACGATCTTGTGCCAGAGCGTATCGGGTTTCTCGTCGCGCCGGATGAAAATCACCTTGCCGCGCGGCGTCATGATGTCCGTCACGGGCCGTTGGTCGAATGAAAGCACGGATTCCACCATGCGCGGTTCGGCGGGATGAAAGACACCCGCATGTGAGCCTTCCTGCATCAGCGATTTCACCTCGTCCTCGGAGACATCGGCCTGCGTCTTGGGTTTGATGCGCAAGGCGAAGAGCACGGCCTCCGTCGCCAAGCCCAACAACCAGATTGCCGGACGGGCCAGGCGGCTCAAGGCATCGAGCGGCCGGGCCATCAGGCTCGCGATGCGCTCGGGGTTGGAAAGTGCCACACGTTTGGGCACGAGTTCACCGATCACCAGCGACAGAAATGTCAGCGCCACGACGACGATTCCCATACCGATTGCCTCCGCGTAAGGCGCGAGCACCGGCATCGGCGTCAGCAGTTTCGCAATCTCGCGGGCGAGCGTCGCGCCCCCGAACGCGCCCGCCAATAATCCGACGAGCGTGATGCCCACTTGCACTGACGGCAAAAAGCGGTTTGGTTCATCGGCCAGCTTGAGCGCCGTCCGCGCCCCTCGATGGCCACCATCCGCCAGCAATCGCAACCGGCTCTTCCGCGAAGACACCATCGCCATCTCGGTCATCGCAAACACTCCGTTGGCGATGAACAGCAGCAGGATGATCAATAATTCAAAACTGATTGCGTTCATGTTTCAGGTAGGGTGCGTCACTCCGTGCGCGCCGCTCTCTTCTTTGTAGCAGCCGACGTGAGTCGGCTCTGACTTTCCCGGGTTCAAATGGAGCGGACTCACGTCCGCTGCTGCAGGCAACTTCACCTTCTTCGGCCTCACCAGCGACCACACCACACTCGTCGCGAGGATCAGCACGATGACGCCGAGCGAAACCAGCGTGTCGATCTTCCACG
This sequence comes from uncultured Bifidobacterium sp., assembly GCA_964520235.1. Classification (GTDB taxonomy): domain Bacteria; phylum Verrucomicrobiota; class Verrucomicrobiia; order Limisphaerales; family JADLHS01; genus JADLHS01. The sequence continues at coordinate 2,190 of CAZFNB010000175.1, forward strand.
CCGTGTGCGCGAGAATCATCTTCACACCCACGAACGACAGCACCACACCGAGCCCGATTTTGAGGTAATGGAACTTGTCCATCACGCCCGCCAGCGCGAAGTAGAGCGACCGCAGGCCGAGAATCGCGAACACGTTCGACGTATAGACGATGAACGGGTCTTTCGTGACCGCGAAGATCGCCGGGATGGAATCCACCGCGAAAATCAGGTCGGTGAACTCGACCAGCAACAGCACCACGAACAGCGGCGTCGCCATGCGGATACCGTTCTCTCGCACGAAGAATTTGTCACCGCGATACTCCGGCGTCACCGGCATGAGCTTCTTGAACCAGCGCACCACCGGGTTGCGCTCGGGATGAATCTCCTCGTCCCGCTTCACGATCATCTTGATGCCCGTGAGGATCAGGAACGCGCCGAACACGTAGATGATCCATGCGAACTTCGTGATCAGCGCCGCGCCGGCCGCGATCATGATGGCCCGCATGATCAGCGCGCCGAGAATGCCCCAGAACAGCACCTTGTGCTGATACACCGGGGGCACAGCGAAATACGAGAACAGCAGCGCGAACACGAACACGTTGTCCACGCTCAGCGATTTCTCGATGACGTAACCCGTGAAAAACTCCAGCGCCTTCTGCGAGCCGGCGTAATGCCACACGCCCGCGTTGAACAGCAGCGCGAGCACGACCCACACGCCCGTCCACGTGAGCGATTCCTTCAGCGACACCACGTGTGTCTTGCGATGAAACACGCCGAGATCCAGCCCGAGCATCGCGAGGATGAACACGTTGAACCCGACCCAGAGCCAGAGCGTATCAGTCATAATTTTTAATTTGTCGGCTGCCCAACCGCTACCGCGTTCCGGCTTTCGCCTCCCTCGCCCCGTCCAACGGGGAGAGGGTCAGGGAGAGGGGACTCGACCGCAACACACACACACTCTAGCGCCACTGCAGGAATCGACTAATCGGACTTTCAGAAGCCATTGTTAGGATTTGCCGAACTGAGCCGAGCCGGCGGAGATGAACCACGAAACACACGAAGCACACGAAACGGATTTGCCGCAAAGGAACGCAAGGAGCGCAAAAGGTTTCACCGCGAACCACGCCAACCACGCGAACGGATTCACCGCAGAGACGCAAAGCCGCAGAGTTGAACCACGAAACACACGAAACACACGAAATGAATGGCAAGCCGAGCTTCGATTGCGCTGACCTGAGCCGCGTGGGAAGCGGCGAAAGGAATTCGGTAAAACCGAAGGCTCGCTAGAGCCGAGTGAGCGGGCGCGAACGAGTCCACGCGCTACGGCCATCAGCCCAGCGGTTGCCCCGAACGATTTCGGGGCTACCCTGGGATGGCGTCCCACAAAAATTATCTCCCTCTCCTCGCCCAACGAAGAGGGTCGGGGGTGACGAGTCGAACTGCTTGCAGGCAATCGGGCGATTTGGCATTTTCGATTCGTGCCACGCCAGCGGAACAACCGTCGCCAAGTCCAAAACCAGCAACGCCAGCGAGTCGTTGCTGCCGATCTTTTTTGCGGCGCAGGCGGCCTTACGCGTGGGCTGCTTGATGCCGGAATCGAAGTCGCCGCCGGTTACGACATCGACCCTGCTTGCCAGTTTCCCTACGAGCACAACAACAAGCCTGCCAAGTTTCATCAAGAAAGCGTCACCGACCTCAACGGCGACAAGCTCGCGGCGCAGTATCCGGCAGGCTGCATCAAGGTTTTGGTCGGTTGCGCGCCGTGTCAGACGTTCTCCAAATACACGCAAGGTCTCGACAACGAGAACGACCCGAAGTGGACATTGCTCAATCATTTCGCCCGGCTCGTGCGCGAACTTCAGCCCGACATCGTTTCGATGGAGAACGTCCCGGAGTTACAGAAGTATCCAGTGTTCGACAACTTCCTCGCGATGCTCACAGCCGAGGGATTCCATTTCAGCACCGACGCCGAGAAACGAGTCGTCTATTGTCCGGCCTACGGAATACCGCAACACCGCAGCCGCGTCGTAGTCATCGCCTCGCGCCTCGGTCCGATCGAACTCATTCCACCGACGCACAAACCTGACAAGTATCGCAACGTCGCCGACGTTCTCCGCTCACTGCCGCCGCTGGAATCCGGCGACGTGCATTCCGCCGACCCGATGCACCGCACCAGCGAACTTTCCCCGCTCAACCTCCGCCGCATTCGCCACTCCCGGCCCGGCGGCACATGGCGCGACTGGCCGAAAGAACTGGTCGCCAAATGCCACCAGAAGAAGTCCGGCAAGACCTACCCGGGCGTTTATGCCCGCATGGAATGGGACAAACCCTCGCCCACCATCACCACCCAATTTTACGGCTTCGGCAACGGACGCTTCGGCCATCCCGAACAAGACCGCGCCATCTCCCTTCGCGAAGGCGCGATCCTCCAGTCCTTCCCCAAGAACTACAAATTCGTGAAGCGCGACGGCGAATACTGCTTCAAGACCATTGGCCGAATGATCGGCAACGCCGTGCCGGTGCGGCTGGGCGAGGTTGTTGGGAAAACAATCAAACGTCACTTGGAGGAACATGGGCGCTGAAAATTCATTCACGTTCAAAATCTCGTTGAGCGTTCTCAACCACTTGGGAAGGAATTTGTATCGCAGTTTTGCCACCGTGATTGGTGAAGCGATTTCCAACGCGTGGGATGCAGACGCGAACAACGTTTGGATTTACCTCGACTCGAACAAGAGCGGGTTCTGGATCAAAGACGATGGCAGCGGCATGACGTCAGACGACTTTCAAAACAAGTTTTTGAAGATTGGATACTCAAAGCGCAAAGGCGGGAAGCACAGTTCAACGAAAGAAAGACCATTCATCGGGCGGAAAGGCATCGGCAAACTCGCGCTCCTTTCTTGCGCGGATCGAATCACCGTCATCTCTAAAGTCAAAGGCGGCGAGTATGTCGGCGGAGCGATTGAGAACAAGGGACTGGACGAGGCGATAACTGATGATTTGACGCCTCAAGAATACGAGTTGGCTGAAGCGGACATGGCCGCGTTCGCTAAGCACACTCGTGGACACGCTCACGGGACGATAATTCGGTTTGAAAATCTGAAAGATGGAGTCAAGCGGAGCTTCGATTTTTTGAGCAAGGTTATCGCGCTGTATTTCCGTTTTTCGCTGCTGGACAAGTCATTCAAGATTTTCTTGGACGGGCACGAGATCACGCACAAGCACCTGAATGACCTTGCGGAGAAAACCGAGTTCCTTTGGAAAATCGGCGAATGTGAAGACCCGTTCGTGGCGGCGATGGAAAAGGTATTTTCCGATGAGGCTGGAGAGCACGAGACAAAGGCCCTGAAGCTTGCGGGGTCAACGGGGTTCATCGCGTCAGTGAAGCTGCCGCGTGATTTGAAAATAATGACAACCGACGAGCGCGTCGGCATTGATCTCTTTGTGAATGGTCGGCTGCGTGAGCGTGACATTCTCAAACACATCCCGACGGCACGCATCGTCGAGAACTACCTTTACGGGCAGATTCATTTTGATGGGTTGGACGACAAGACCGACCGCTTCACGAGTAGTCGTG
>CAZFNB010000176.1:0-5736 GCA_964520235.1 uncultured Bifidobacterium sp.
TTCAGCGCCACAGAACCTTCGTCCGACTTTGAAGTCGGCGCGGACGCGCTCAAGAACGCCTTTGAACTCACTGCGGAAGATCCCTTCGGCCAGCCTGCCGTGGGCCGGGACGGAGTTTACGTCTTCGCGCTCGACAAGCGGCTGCCGTCCGAGAACCCGCCGTTCGACACCATCAGCCAGCGCGTGACCCGCGACTATAAATTCGTGGAAGCCGGCATGATGGCGCGCAACGAGGGCGCACAATTCCACTCCATTGCGACCAATGGCATCGCCACCGGGAAAACTTTCAAAGCCATCTGCGAAGAGGCGAAAGTGACCCCCGTTTTGCCGACACCGTTCTCGCTCTCGACCCGTACGATTGACGCCATCGAAAATCACGTCACGCCGGACTTGTTCAAGCGCGCCACGTTCGGCACGCGACCGGGCAACGTCTCGCCGTTCGTTCCCACCGCCGAGGGCGGGTTTGTGGTTTTCGTCGAGTCCCGATTGCCGCTCGATGTCGCGAAAATGCAGTCCGACCTTCCTCGTTTCACCAGGGAGGTTCAGCAATCACGGCGCGGCGAAGCGTTTCAAGAATGGTTCCGGCGCGAAGCCGAACGCGCCCTGCGTGACACTCCGCTCGCACGCCCCCAGCCCGGGCAAATCGGCAGCGCAGCGAATTGAACAGGCCGTCGTTGAATGTGGGCGCGTCGCCGCGTGCGGGACGGTCGCTCTTGTGTTGGTAGCGCGCCGGGTCACGGTTCTCCCGTCTCCATGAGCAACGTCATCAAACTCTCCTCGCCTGCCACGCGGGAGTTCTGGGAAATCTCCGTCCTCTTCGAGGACGAGCACCTTCTCGCACTCGACAAACCTTCCGGCCTGCTCACATCGCCCGATCGTTACGATCCGGATCGTCCCAACTTGATGAAACTGCTACACGCGGGCATCGCGGGGCAAAAACCGTGGGCGCATCAACGCCGCCTCGATTACCTCAGCAACGCGCACCGGCTCGATTTTGAGACCAGCGGCGTGATTCTGCTCGCCAAAAACAAGCCCGCGCTCGTGCGTCTCGCCGATCTGTTCGGGACGGACAAGCCGGAAAAACAATACATCGCACTCACGCACGGCGTTCCGGCGGAAAAAACATTCGCCGTCAACGCAAAGCTCGCGCCGCACCCGGTGCGCACCGGCTTCATGCGCGTTGACCCCAAGAACGGCAAACGCGCCGAAACGCGCTTCGAGGTGCTGGAACGATTTCGCGACCACACGGTCATCAAGTGCCGCCCGCTCACCGGACGCACGCACCAGATCCGCGTGCATCTGTGCAATGCGGGCCTGCGCATCGTGGGCGACGAACTCTACGGCGGCAAACCGTTATGGCTTTCACGGCTGAAAAACGATTACCGCCTCAAACCCGGGCGCGAAGAACGCCCGCTCATGGCGCGCGTGGCTCTGCACGCGGAACAATTGACCCTGCCACACCCCGTCACTGGCGAAACCGTGACCATCACCGCCCCGTGGCCCAAGGATCTGCGGGTGGCGGTGAAGTATCTCCGGCAATTCGGAATTTGATCGTCATGGCTTTCTTGCTCTCAAACCCTCGACTGCAATACGAGCGCTCGCTCTGGTAGGGAACGAAACAACCATCCCAACTGGCACGTTGTTGCTGTCGACAAGAATCCCCTCAACAGCTCCTTGTGTTCGAGTCGAATCAACGCCGAATACGGTCACTGGCTTCTTGATATTGCGTCCAACAAGTGTCTTGATCTCGTCACCAGACTTGCCTTCAAACCTAAAATTGACATGGACGTTCGTCATCGCCTCTCGTGCAATGCGAACCGAATTGGTCATCACATCGTTTGCAGTAATGACCAACGCCGCGCCCTTGTCATCCTCGCACAAGCCCAGGCTCAGACCGAGAACAAGGAAGGTAACGCTAAATAGAAAGCTGCGCATAATTCGACGCCTTTGTCATCATGGTTTTCGCTGGGGGGCGGAAGCAGTGTCTACCTGCTCGTCTAATCTGATTAGGCAACAGTTTTAAAACAGAGTTTCGCATAAACTGAAAGCCCTACACCTCCTGCAATACCTCCGGCTAGCAGCCGAATGACATGAACGGGCCAGCCTGTAACCGCCATAAACAAAAACATCACAACGCAACCTAACGCCGAACCTGCCAAGAATCCGGCGAGTGGTGAAACACGCCGATGATGACGCCGCAACCACAAATGAATCGGCACTACAAATAGAAGATAGCTCGCCGAGGTGATGGTAAAGGCATAAAACAGAATCTCCCCGAAATGAACGAAACGCCCGAATGGAGATGTATCCCAGACTGTGAGATAGCCCTGAAAGAAAACTACTCCGGCAAGTACTGCACTAAAGATGGATGCGATTGCTTTCATGCGCACAGTCGTCTAGTCACTATGGCTTTGGCTGTGAGCAGAAAACAGTGTCGTCTCTGCGGAACAAACGCTGGTTGCTCCGCGTGAGCAGAGCCGAGCCACTGGTTGGGGAGACTTGCGTTCCAAAAAAACAGTAATGGCCGTAAGCGCAGTCACCATGAAGACCTACATACTCCGCGACTCCAATGCTGTCGAGCCGCAAAACCACCGCGCTTGCTGGCGTTGGAGTACAGGCGGTGAAGGCAGGGGAATGTTAGGCAATCCGCTAACGAGCAAACGCCATCACACGTAACCGTTCCAGCTTTTGCGGAAAGGCTGCGATGAGACCCATCACCACAAACAACACGCTCATCATGATCAAAGGCAGGAATTCCTGGCCGGGAAGGTCGAGGCCCGTCTTTGCCACCGCATCCGCCAGTTGCGGAAGGCATTGCCAGACCAACAAGCCGACGATGGTAAGCAGGGCAACGTAGGAAAGGCTTTGCAGCAACCTTCGAGACAGGAAGGCAAACGGGCTGAGGCGTGCGAGTCCAAGTTCGTATTCAGCCTGCAACTGGCGTTTGCGCTCCGCGATTTGAGCCGGGGATAGAACCACGACGTCGGTCTGGATCCGTTGTTGGAGACGGGCCTTGAACGCAGCAGACAGCGCGGGCGCCTTGAGTTTTTGCGTCAGCGCGGTGTCGAGTTGCTTCAGTTGTGTCGCAAGCGTCCGGCAATGATCGCAGCCGGCGATGTGCTTCCCGACCGCTTCCCGGTTTGCGGAGGGCAGCCGGCCTTCTTCATAATCCAGAATGTAGTTTTCAATTTCGTGACACGTCATAATTCACAGTAGGATGAATGTCGGCAGTGCGCGAACGGCAGCCGGGCCGATGGCGGCCGGGGGTGTTGCACTGCGATTGTTGCCTGCGGAAACGTTTTGAAACGTGGATGCCGCCGGGGAACGGGACGCGTTCCGATTGCCGATGGCGAGCAACTCCTTCTTCGCGCGAAACAAGAGCGTTTTGACCGTTCCCATGGGAATGCCGAGCATGACTGCGAGATCCTCGTAGGATTTTTGTTCGAGATAGAACAGCGTGATGATCCGGCGATATTTCTCCGGCAATTGCACAAGCAGCGTCTCCACATCCATCTCAGCGCCCGCATCGTTTGCGTGGGATTGTAGTGACGGGATGCCGTCGGCAACTGCTTCCATCTCCGGCTCGTGCAGGGAAACAGTCGGGCGCGAGGAGCGTTTCTTGAGTTCGGTGAGGCAGGTGTTGCGGGTGATCGTGTAAATCCACGTGGACAACGCCGCGCCACCGTGATAACCCGGCAGCCCCTTCCAGATCTTCACCATGGCATCCTGTGCAACATCTTCGGCCTGGGTTTCGTTGTGCATCATGCTGAACGCGAGCCGGAACACCTTGTCCTTGTAACGCTCCACCAGCAGATCGAACGCCTCGGCGTAGCGTCTGGCATCAAGCTGCTGTCGTATGTCGTCGTCCATGGGCGGATTTCGCTCCGGCTCGAACCGGTCCAAGGATGACCTGGTTTCAAACAACGCCGGACATGGGTTTATACTGCTGCCGTGCCGGAAATGTTTCAAAAGATTTCAACGGGATTCCCGTTACATTTCCTGTCATTGCCAGCTTGAAATCGGGCCGGAAAAAAGTTGAAACATTTCCGGCGGGCGCGAAGTCGGAAGGATTGAACGGCGTCGAAAGGTTCGGCGCAAACAGCAAAGAAAACTATGAAAGACTATATCGCACTCCTGATTCCACTTTCGGGCATCGTCATGGGTTGTGGCATTCCGATGCTGGTCATCTTCCTGGATTACCGCAAGCGCAAGGAAATGTTCACCCTCCACCATCAGGAGCGCATGGCGGCCATCGAGAAAGGCATCGAACTCCCGCCGTTGTCCGAGGAGTTTTTCAAGGACGGCGGCAAGCACGAAAAAAACCGGACACCGCATGCGGACCTGGGCTGGGGTTTGTTCTGGCTGCTGGCGGGCATGGGATTGTTCGCGGCTCTCTATTTCAACGACAAGACCAAGACAGCGTGGTACGCATTGATTCCCGTCGCCATCGGCCTGCACTACCTGATCTATTATTACGTGGTTGGAAAAAAGGAAGCGCTGGCGATCGAGGCCGGGCGCAGGACAAACGCTGACAAGTTGACGAACCGTTGATCGTGATTCGTGCCGGGGTTGTCACCGCCCGAACATCCCCGGCATGCCGCCGCCCATGCGGCCCATCATCGTTTTGCAGGCAACTCACGTATCCGCAGATTGCGATACCACGCCTCGTCCTTGTGGTTGGTGAGAAGGAGATGCCCCTTGATTTTGTCACCGAAACCTTTCTCGTTTTTGAATTTGCTCTGTGCCAGTGCCGCCTTTACTTCGACACTGCCAAGTTCATAGGACAAAACTTTTTCACCGTTGAGCCAGTGTTCGATGTGATTGCCCTGGACGACGAGGCGCGATTGATTCCATTCGCCGACAGGTTTCACCTTCGTCGGTGTCTGCACCGGCAGTACATCGTAAAACGTCGCCGTCTGGTATTTGGGATTCGGCATCGTGCTGTCATCCACCATCTGATACTCGTGACCGGGGGCGCTGGGTCGTGATTCCGTGACCAGATACTTGAGGCCGTTGTTGGCCTTGGGCGCGAGTTTCCATTCCCATTCCAACTCAAAGTTGTCGTACGCCGCCAAAGAAACCAGCTCGCCACCCTTGCCACCAGCTTCCAAATGCAACACGCCATCCCGAAGCGACCAACCCGTCTGCGGAAAGCCCGTCCCGCGATACGTGCGCCAGAGATTTGTGGCGTTGTCGCCAAGTAATGGCTGCCAGGTTTTGTCGCAGCGGGATTTCTTCACCGTGCTGCACGCGGCGAGCATCAATGTGCAGCCAAACAACAGAAATGTTTGAGTGAACTTGGTTGATTTCATCGTGGTAAAATTTATCGCCCAAACATCCCGGGCATCCCGCCGCCCATGCGGCCCATCATCTTCTGGAACTTGCCCATCTTTTTCATCATCTGCTGCATCTGGCCGAACTTGTTCAGCATGGTGTTGAGTTCGGTGACTGTGACGCCGCTGCCTTTGGCGATGCGTTGCCGGCGCTTGGCGTTGAGGATCGCCGGGCTCTTGCGCTCCTTCGGCGTCATGCCGCAGATCATCGCTTCCATGTGTTTGAACTCGCGTTCCTGCTTGGTGATGTCCACCTGTTTCAACGCCTCCGCCCCGCCGGGCAACATCTTCATGATGCTGTCGAGCGGACCGAGCTTCTTCATCTGGCGCAATTGTTCGAGAAAATCTTCCAGCGTGAACTCGCCTTTGCGCATCTTTTCTTCCATGCGCTTGGCGTCTTCGA
>CAZFNB010000177.1:0-5707 GCA_964520235.1 uncultured Bifidobacterium sp.
CCCGGCGCGGGCGAGAACATCGGCGGACGCTTTGTCGGGAGCGTGGATGTGCTCCGCTGGCAGCTTTGCAAGCTCAGGACACCAGCGCCGGACATAGTCGCCGTTGGGATCGAACTTCTCGCCCTGGCTTTGCGGATTGAAAACACGGAAGTACGGCGCGGCATCCGCACCACAACCCGCCGTCCACTGCCATCCGAGAGTGTTCTGCGCAAGGTCAGCGTCCACCAGCGTGTCCCAGAACCACGCCGCGCCGGATTGCCATGGCAGCAGCAAATCTTTCACGAGAAAACTCGCCACGATCATCCGCACGCGATTGTGCATCCAGCCTGTTGCCCACAACTCGCGCATCCCGGCGTCCACTATGGGAAATCCCGTGCGCCCTTTCTGCCACGCGCGCAACCATTGCGGCTCCTTGCGCCAGGGAAAGTTCTTGAAATCGGATCGCAGCGGCTCGTGTGTCGTGTGCGGAAAGTGAAACAGCAAATGATGTGCAAATTCGCGCCACCCGATCTCGGCAAGAAATTGAGATGACCGCCACTGCGTCGTCGCCAGCCCGCGCTTTGTCGCCATGCGCTTGATCCCGTCCCATATCTGCCCCGGACTGATTTCACCGAAATGCAGGTGTGGCGAAAGCCGCGAAGTCCCGACGACATCAGGCCGGTTGCGTCGTTCGGAATAACCATCGAAGCAGTTGGTAACAAAACGGTGGAGTTGCTTCATCGCCCCAGCCTCGCCCGGCTGCCATGCAGCGCGCATTCCCTCCGCCCAATTGATCTTCGGCTCAAGCTCCAGATCGTCCAGCGCAAGCGACTTCGGCCATTTTGCTGGTGACGAAATTTTCCCCGGCAACGTCAGAGGCGGATGAGGGTCGGGTTTGGACAGACAGTGTTTCCAGAATGGTGTGAAGACTTGAAACGGTTTGCCGCTCTGGTTTTGAATCGTCCACGGCTCGTGCAACAACGCGCCGTTGAAGCTTTCCGCCTCGAAGCCTTCCGCGCGCAAAACGCTTTTGATCTTTGCATCGCGCGCCGTGATCGCCGGTTCGTACCGGCGATTCCAAAAAACCGATCGTGCGCCAGTCTCCTTCAACAAGCTGCGCAATGTTTCCAGTGTCGGACCGCGACGGATCAGCAACCGCCCCCCGCGTTCCCGCAAGCTTTCGTTCAGCGCCTTTAGTGATTGATGCAACCACCACTTCGTGGCAGCGCCGGGTGACCATTCGCCCTCCTCCTCAGGCGACCAGATAAAAACCGGAACCACGCCACCCCGCTCAACCGCCGCCTGCAACCCCGGGTTGTCCGCAAGCCGGAGGTCATGGCGAAACCAGACAATCGAGGTTTGGCTGTTCATGCTTGGCACGGTCTGATGTAGTTCAACCGGTCACCTGGTTTGCTCAATTTTCACAGCGGGATCAGGCGCAGCGTGATCAAGCGTTGCGAAAAGTTCCTTGAGCGATTCGGATTTTGACACACCGGCCAGATGCAACATCACGCACCCTTGACGGCCAATGACGTAAACATTGGCGTGGTCCTTTTGTGGCTTGAATGGGCGGATGACGTTGCCATCCCAGTCCATCATCACGGGATGGCTTCGAGCTTTTTGAAATTTTTTGCGGACAAATTCCCGCAGCGGCCCCGGCACGCCGTCAACATCCGCGATGCCGAGGATGTCCACCCGCCCGCCGAACCTCTCCTTGACCGCCACAACCCAGCCATCCACCTCGTCGTTGCCTTTCTTGTCGGCGATGGTCAGCACCACGACGTTCGTTCGCGGAAAACTGATGTTGTGCTGCGTGCCGAACTGGTCGCTCAATTGAAATGATGAGCAAACCAAATTGGTTGATTCGCCCGCAATGGAGCGCTGAAATCCACACAGAAAAAGCCCAACCAGAATCAAGACTCGCGCAGCGACCATGACGGACTTTGACGGCAATGACGCTGGAGAATAGGCGCGGCCTTTCCATTCCATCGGCTGGCCAAGAAGTTTCCGGGCAAATGCGAGCCATTGGATTGCCAGCAATGCAGAAATTCCCAACGGATGCAACAAAGCGGAGGACAACGGCTGGCAGAATCGCCTGGCCGCAATGATTCGTGGCAACAAGGCGAAAGCAACAGCCAACGCCGCCAGCACGAACATTGAAGAATCCATTGCCGCGCCGAACCCCAGGAGAGCGAACGGCAACACTTGCCCAAAGAACAGCAACAACGTCATTGGCACAATCGTTCCGGGCGCGGCGAGTCCTTCTGTCGCGTTCTTGCCCAGCCCCCGCCACGTTTCACTGTTTGTTTGATACATACGGCAGGTGGCCACGTCGGTCGCGTCGAACAAATCTGTTTTGAACCCGGTGCGACGGAACAAGCGCGGCAGCTTCACGCCGTCATGCAGCGTTGCACGAATCATGGAGTGTCCGCCCGTGTGTCTGTACGCATCGCGTCGAACGATGAAGAGTTGTCCGCAGCCCGCCGAGAATGCGGCGCGCGTCGTCCAGCGCATCATGAACATCGGCAAATAACCAAGAAGGACAAAGTGGATGAGCGGAATCAGCAGCCGCTCCGAGAATGTGCCGAGTTCCTGACGCGGCACACCGCTGGCAAGAGCGATGCCGCGCGTTTGCATGAAGTCCGTCATCCGACGCAGCGCGTCCGGCGCGAGCCGAACGTCGGCATCCATGAAAACCAGCATCGGATTTCTGGAACGCTCTGCCAGAACATGACACGCATGTTGTTTGCCACACCAACCCGGTGGCAATTCGGGCGCATCCTCAAGCCGCACCCGAGCATCCCGCGCTGCGAGCTCGCGAACGATTTTTGCCGTTCCGTCCGTCGAATGATCGTCGAGAACCACCAATTCGAAATCCACACCCCGATTCGCGAGCACGGACTCCAGCATGGGGCGGATGTTTTTCTCTTCATTTCGTGCCGGGACGAGAACTGACATGCGTGAATCAAAGCCCGCTTCCCCAGCTCGTGCTGCATCTGACACGCCTTGAAGTCGGCGGTAAAAAAGCAGATTCAAAATGAACAGTCCGCAAGGGATCATCGCCAACACCAGAGAGATGAGGACCATCGTTTGCATGGTCATAGCGTTCCGTGTTCCGGTTTGAACTCGTGACCTCGCCATCGCGCCTTGAGTGCCTGCCAGCCATCGTAAACACCACCAACCCCCGCGCCACCACGTAACAGACAGACAAATCGTTCAGGCTTTCGGGCACGCGCCTCGGCAGCCAGAGCGTTTTGAGTCTCGGTCAACTGGCTCGCAAAAAAATCTGTCCAGATGGCGGCATCAAGCCGGGCCTCGTCAGCCCGTATCTCTCGCGGCTCTCCAAAGCGAACAAGGATTTCCGGCAGACGCTCCTCCCAGAACGTGTATTCCATCGCCACAGGCACAAAACAAATCCTTCCCGCGCAACCCGGCAGATGGCCGATGCCGGATTTGAACCGCGCGGGTCGCTCGCGCGCGTCCGCGAAGCGGCTCTGAGGCGTAAGCCACAAAATGTTCTTCCGGTCCTGTAGAATCGTCCCCGCCGTGCGGAGAAATTGCACAGCACCCCGTCGCGTCCCTTGTTCCACCCCGAACACACCGAGTTTTTTGAAAAAGCCGTAACGTTCCAGCGCCGCCGCATCCATCGGCGCAAAAACATTTCGGGTTGGAAACAATTTCCGCGACAACATCAAACCCACCAATGGATCCCACCACGCGGCGTGGTTCGAGTAGATGACCGTAGGCATATCCGTCACCGATGGTTGAACAGCGAGCGAAAGACGAAGTGAATGAAAATGCCGCCGCAGGTACCACCGCGAGTAGCCTGCAAACAAACGGAGCAGTGGCGTCGAAATCCGAGGCCCGACTCGATTGCGCTGATTGCCCGCTGCTTTCATCTGGTTAGGTGATTCGAATTGGATTCAGAGGGATTCAGGCCGATACGAATTCTTGATGCTGAGGATTGGAACGTCGCGATCCCGAAGCCCGCTCCACGACGCCGTCCTTGTCCAGTGTGTCGCCCGCAATCCAACCGCTCATCAACACCATCGGCATGCCCGGCCCGGGATGCGCTGCGCCGCCGGCCAGATAAAGTCCGCGCACGTCGGGACTGCGATTGCCGGGCTTGAAAGCACCGAGGAATTTTCCGTGACTCGACAGCCCGTAGATGGCGCCGTTTAACACGCGATAGCGATCATGGATGTCCTGCGGCGTGAGCACGCGCTCGAATACAATCCGCCTCTCGATGTCCTCCATGCCCGCCGTGCGTTTCAGTTTCTCAATGATTGTGCGGCGATACTCCGGCAACATTTTGCTCCAGTCGTGATGTGGACGCAGGTATGGCGTGTGAACGAGAACGTAAAGCGCCTCACCGCCGGAAGGTGCGACCGCAGGCTCGGTTTGCGACGGCGCACAAACATACGCTGTCGGGTCGGGCGCGGGTTCGCCACGATTGTAAATCGCATCAAACTCCTCCTCATGGTCACGGGAAAAGACAAAGTTGTGATGTGAAACGTGTTCATAGCGTTCCTTGAGTCCGAGATACAATACCACGCCGGAGCACGCAGGTTCGTAGCCGCGGCGTGCATCGAACCGGCTGCCGACGTTGCCACCGATCAACTCTCGATGCGTGCGCACGGCATCCATGTTGGAAACCACGGCGGACAATTCCACACGCTCACCGCGCGTCGTTTCCACGCCGCACGCGCGCCCGTTCTCCACGATGATCCGGCGGACTTCGGTCTCAGACCGGAACTGCACTCCAAGTTCCTCCGCCAGTCTGGTCAACGCCACAGGCACAGCGCGCGTGCCGCCCATCGGATACCACACGCCTTCATCCGACTGCATGTGCGCGATGCCACAAAGCACGGCGGGCGAGTTCAGTGGGGATGAACCCACGTATTGCGTGTAGTGATCAAGCATCTGCGCGACGCGCTCGTCTGGAACATGAGAGCGAATCGTCGAAGCCACGCTACGCCCCATGCGCATCGCGATCACATCGCTCAACGTGGAAACATTGAACGCGCTCTTCGCGTCGAACATGTCGCGCAATCCGCCGATGGGTTTGTAGAAGAAAAATCGCTGTGAGATGTCATTCAGCCGCCGCGAGAGTTTTTGAAACTTCCGATAGCCCGCACTGACCCTCCCGCCGGGAGCAAAGCGATCCAGGTTTTGTGACATCGCGGTTTCGTCGGAGACCAGGTCGAGCATCGTGCCGTCCTCGAAGAAAGAGCGCCACTGCGGTTCAAGCCGCACAAGTTCGAGATAGTCGCTCATGCGCCGGTCTGCCTCGGAAAAGATGCGCCGCAAGACCGACGGCAGCGTAAGAATCGTCGGCCCCATGTCGAACCGGAAGCCCTGCTCGTTCAATTCCGCCGCCTTGCCGCCCAGCCACGGATTCGCCTCGAACAAAATGACTTCATGGCCGCGCGCCGCAAGCGTGCAGGCGCTGGCAAGTCCACCAAGTCCGCCGCCGATGACACCGATGGGTTTTTGTGTTTTCATGCTTTTGCGTTTGTCTGTGATTTTCCTCGGCGGGGAATTGCGCGCCATAAATCCCGCAGCGCCTTGAGTCGTGTTGAAATGTTTCGACCGTGGACGAAACGCAGGAACGCGAGAAACAATCCCTCGTGCCACGGCTGCGGTTTATCAAAATGCGGACGACCCGCGCCACAGTTTGCTACAACGACTTTTTGCGTCGTCATCTCCAGCAATCCCTCGCGTCCCC
>CAZFNB010000178.1:0-5696 GCA_964520235.1 uncultured Bifidobacterium sp.
CCTCATGGTTCGGACCGTTTACAGAAATGGCGGTGGAATGTAACCTCGAACTGGACATGGAAAAGCATTTTAGCGTAGTTTCGCAATTCTTCAGCGAGTTGAATTTGTAGAACAGGACAAAACCATCTCTGGTTGGCATTCGCCGGAATATCCAAGACGACATGTTGTGAAGAAGTGGCCGTTGGCGAATTGAGGCACATGGCGAAAACTACGAACAAAAGCCTGTCGTGGAGTTGGAATTTGAAGTCAATTATTGAACCCGTAACCGGTCGCAAATGGGGGAAGGTACTATACTGCTGTTCTATACTATATGGTGTTTTCAGAGCCAAAAGAGGCAAACGGCAGTAAATGCTGGATGTGGATCAAACCATTGTAAACATTGGCTATAATCACCATTGCAAACGATAGCTAAAAGAAGCAAAAACTGCGATTTTGACACCCCAAGCAAGCGCGCTAGCCGGGCTACGCTACGCCCCGACCGAAATTCGGATTGAAGCCCGCGAAGATACTACGAACCGCCAGCCAGCGATTCAATCACGAAGTCGCATCAATGACGCTTCTTCGCGATGGTGTGGGTCGCGTGACCGTAAAACGCCTCGGCACATTCCATCAACGTCTCGGACAATGTCGGATGTGGATGCACGGTGAGCGCGATGTCCTCGGCTGTCGCGCCCATTTCCAGGGCGAGCGTGGCTTCGGCGATCAACTCACCAGCGCCCGCACCGCAGATGCCGACGCCAAGAACGCGTTCGCTCTCAGGATCAATGATCATCTTCGTCACACCGTCCGTGCGGTCGAACGACAGCGCGCGACCTGACGCAGCCCATGGAAATTTGACGACCTCGTGCGCGATGCCTTTGGCCCTGGCTTCCGCCTCGGTCAATCCACACCAGGCAAGCTCCGGATCGGTGAACACCACGGCCGGAATCACCACACCCTCGGATGTGCTGCTCTGGCCGGCGAGAGTTTCCACGGCAATACGGCCTTCCTTGTGCGCTTTGTGCGCAAGGAGAAT
The DNA here is from genome assembly GCA_964520235.1 of uncultured Bifidobacterium sp. Classification (GTDB taxonomy): domain Bacteria; phylum Verrucomicrobiota; class Verrucomicrobiia; order Limisphaerales; family JADLHS01; genus JADLHS01. Next base: position 1,016 of record CAZFNB010000178.1, read on the forward strand.
CCCGCCTGCAATGTCCCCAATCGCGTAGATATGCGGGTCACTGGTCTGTTGCTGGGCGTTCACTTTGACGAAGCCTTTTTCGTCGAGTGTCACCTTGGTGTTTTCCAGGCCGAGATCGTTGCTGTTCGCCGCGCGACCGACGGAAACCAGAACGCGGTCGTAAAGTTCCTCAAGTTTTTTGCCCTCATGCTCGATCTCAACTTTGATCTGCTTTCCGGCGGTGGACATTTTCAACACCTTCGCCTTGAGCCGGATTTCCTTGAATGCCTTTTTCGCGGCCGCGACAACCGGACGCGCCAGGTCGGGATCAGCACCGGCCAGAATGTTGTCCAGCGCCTCGACCACCGTGACTTTGCTGCCCAGCGCAGCATAGACCGTCCCCATCTCCATGCCGATGTAACCGCCGCCAATCACGAGCAGGTTTTCAGGGATGTCCTCCACTTCCAATGCCTCGGTCGAGGTCATCACGCGCGGATTGCCGAGGTCAAACGCCTTGGGCATGGCGGGCACGGAACCGACGGCGAGGATCGCAGTGTCGTAGCTGATGAACTGCTGCCCCTGTTCGTTCTCAATGCGCAAGGATTGCGAGCCTTCAAAATAAGCGCGGCCTTGAATCACGGTGACGTTGCGCATCTTGGCAAGCTGTGCGATGCCGCCGCCCAGTTTCGACAGAATGCCCTCTTTCCATGCGCGCAATTTAGAAAGGTCGACCGTCGGCGATGCGAACGTGATGCCGCGATGCTCCGATTCCTTGGCCGAAGTTATCTGGTGCGTGGCGTAAAGGAGCGCCTTGGACGGGATGCAACCGCGGTTCAAACAAACGCCACCGAGACGTTTGTCGCGCTCGATAAGAATGACCTTCTTGCCCAAATCCGCCGCGTAAAATGCCGCTGCGTAACCGCCAGGGCCAGCACCAACGACTACGATTTCTGTTTTGATCGGATCCATGAAATGAAAAGCTGGTTAAAGTTTGATGACATCCTCGCTGAAGTCCACCAGCGCCGCCACGAGATCCACGGTGAATCTCGCCGCACTGCCGCCGTCTATCACACGATGGTCATACGAAAGCGCGATCGGTGTCATCATGCGCGGTTCGACTTTGCCGTCGCGGACGACAGGCTTCATTGCACCGCGACCAAGTCCAAGGATGGCCACTTCAGGTTTGTTGACGATGGGAGTGAAATGCGCACCACCTATCGCACCTTGATTGGAAATCGTGAACGTGCCGCCCTTGAGTTCTTCCCCGCTGACTTTTCGATCGCGGGCCTTTTGAGCCAACACTTCCAATTCTTTAGCCAATTCCAGCACGGTTTTTTTGTCCACGTCCCGGATGACAGGAACAATCAATCCCGCGTCGGTGTCCACCGCGATGCCAAGGTGGATGTATTCCTTGATCACGATTTCATTCGCGACTTCATCAAGGCTGGAATTGAAGATGGGATGCTTCTTCAACGCTGCCGCCACTGCCTTCAACACGAGCGGCGTAAGCGTGAGCTTCGAGCCCTTTGCCTCGTACGCTGCGGCATGTTTCTTCCGCAATTCATTGAGTCTCGTGAAATCCACGTCGTCAAACTGCGTGACGTGAGGGATGGCGTTCCAGTTTTCCCACATGCGCCGCGCAATCACCTGACGCAACGGCGTGACCGACTTTTTGGTGACCGGCCCCCACTTGGAAAAATCAATCTGCTCAACGGCTGGCTTCGCCGGAGATGAAACAGCGGAAGCGGGAGACGCCTTGGGTTTCGCTGCCGCTTGCAAACGCGCGATGTAGGTACGCACATCTGCCATTTCAATGCGACCACCCGCACCACTGCCGCGGATTTTTGCAAGGTTGATCCCCAATTCTCGCGCCATGCGGCGCAACGATGGCGAGGCGACCGGAGCAGCTACGGCATCCGAAGCTTCTTCGTCAGAAACTTCAACAGCTTCCTCGACCTCCGGCTCAGGCTCGGCAACAGGTCGCTTTACGGCGGCAGGTTTTGTTGCGGGCTTGGAGGAAACCGGAGCAGTCGCAACGCCGCTTCCGCTCAATGTGACAAGGCGTTGGCCGGCGCTGATTTTATCGCCTGTCTTGACGTAAACTTTCGCAACCACGCCCCCATCCGTCGCCGGAATGGAAGCCACAGCTTTCTCGTTTTCCAGTTCGATGATGGTCTGGTCTTTGGAAATGGTGTCGCCTTCCTTCACAAAAACGCTCACCACGACACCGCTGTCCGCACCCTCACCGAGTTTTGGTAATTTCAAATCCATAAATCCAAGAATTCTCATTGTGACCAAACCACATTCTGGTTTCTAGTTTATTTCGCGGCGCATTCAAATGGTTGTGTCCAATTTTACATATCTTCGTATCCAGATGCGTTGATTTTTAACTTGGAACTTTTGAAGCATGGATTATTATACGCCCCGTGAACGGGAAATCACAATTCAGTCCGCACGCGCAACTGCTGCTCAAAGCCCTCAAGGAACGCATTGTCATCATTGACGGCGCGATGGGCACGACCATCCGCACCTACGGCCTGGGTGAGAAGGAGATTCGCGGCGAACGTTTTGCCGATTCCAAGAAGGACCTGAAGAACAACGGCGACCTCTACTCGCTGACGCAGGCAGAGACCATTTGCGATATCCATCGCCGCTTCCTCGAAGCGGGCGCGGACATCATCGAGACAAACACCTTTTCCGCCACGAGCATCGGCCAGAGCGAATTCTTCGTGGACGACCCGCGTGAGCATGGCGGTCGCAAAGACCCGGCGTTTTATCAAACCGTCATCGAAAACAAGTTTCTCAACGACCTCGCGTGGGAGATCAACGAGCAATCCGCCAAGCAATGCCGTGAGTGGGCCGACCGCATCGCGAATAAAACTGGTCGCCCGCGCTTCGTCGCCGGCGCGATCGGGCCGCTGACCGTTTCGCTGTCCAATTCCCCGGACGCTGACGATGCCGGTTTTCGCGTCTGCACGTTCGATCAGGTCAAGGCGGCTTACGTGAACCAAGTCCGCGCGCTCATCGCGGGCGGCTCGGACATCTTGCTCGTCGAGACGATCTTTGACTCGCTGAACGCCAAGGCGGCGCTCGTGGCGATCCAGGAAGTCTTCGCACAGGACAAAAAAATTCTGCCCATCATGATCTCTGCCGCCGTCGGTCGCGGTGGCGAAACGATGATCTCCGCGCAGACGGTCGAGGCATTCTGGAATGCTGTCGAGCACGTCCAGCCGATTGCCGTTGGCTTGAACTGTTCGCTCGGGCCAGACTTGATGCGGCCCTTTCTGTCCGAATTGTCCGACAGGTCGGATACAGCCATCTCGTGCTATCCAAACGCCGGCTTGCCGAATCCGCTGTCGCCGACGGGCTTTGATCTGAAGCCGGAGGACATGGGCAATTTCCTCGGCGACTTCGCGAACAGCGGTTTGATCAACATCGCCGGTGGCTGCTGCGGCAACACGCCTGAACACATCGCCGCGATTGCGAAGGCGCTGGAAGGACGGCATCCGCGGGAGTTCGGAGCGCCGGCCTCTGGCACGGCGCGTTCCAAATCTGTTTCCCAGCGAGCCGTGCCGGAGGCCGGCGCTCCAGTCGCCCCGCGTCCCCTCCGTCTCTCCGGCTCGCAGCCGTTCACGCAGCAGATCGGGAATTTCATCATGATCGGCGAGCGCACGAACGTCGCGGGTTCGCCCAAGTTCGCCAAGCTCATCAAGGAAAACAAATACGAGGAGGCGGTCGCCGTCGCGCGCCAGCAGGTCGAGAACGGCGCGAACATCATAGACATCTGCATGGACGAGGGGATGATTGATGGCGTCGCCGCGATGTCGCGCTTTCTGCTGCTGCTCGCGAGCGAACCCGAAGTCGCCAAAGTTCCGTTCATGGTGGACTCCTCCAAGTGGGAAGTCATCGAAGCCGGCCTGAAATGTCTGCAAGGCAAAGGCATCGTGAACTCTATTTCACTCAAAGAAGGCGAAGCGAAATTCCGCGAGCACGCTACCAAAGTTCTCAAATACGGCGCGGCGGTCGTGGTGATGGCGTTCGATGAGCAAGGCCAGGCCGCGACGCTCGCGGACAAGATTCGCATCTGCGAGCGCGCCTATCGCATTCTCGTGGACGAAGTCGGCTTCCCGCCGGAGGACATCATTTTCGATCCGAACATCCTCACCGTCGGCACGGGCATCGAGGAGCACAACAACTACGCCGTGGACTTCATCGAAGCCACGCGCTGGATCAAACAAAACTTGCCGCACGCCAAAGTCAGCGGCGGTTTGTCGAACGTGTCGTTCAGCTTCCGCGGCAACAATCCCGTGCGCGAGGCGATGCACAGCGCGTTCCTGTTTCATGCCATCAAGGCCGGCATGGACATGGCCATCGTGAACGCCGGCATGTTGGAGGTTTACGAGGAGATCGAGCCGGAGCTGAAGAAACTGGTTGAGGACGTTTTGCTGAATCGCCGGCCTGACGCGACCGAACGCCTCGTGACGTTCGGTGAAAAACTAAAAGCTGCCAGCTCCGGCACAGCCGCGTCCGACAAAAAGGTTGAGGAAGAATGGCGCAAGGGCACGGTTGAGGAACGTCTCTCGCACGCGCTCGTGAAAGGCATTGATACCTACATTGACGCCGACACGGAAGAGGCGCGTGCGAAATACGGCAAGCCGCTCACCGTGATCGAAGGGCCGTTGATGGCGGGCATGAGCGTCGT
>CAZFNB010000179.1:0-5665 GCA_964520235.1 uncultured Bifidobacterium sp.
ATCGCCGAGGCCGAGGGGGCCGACGCTGCGGTGTGCACCACGGCGGCGCTGCTGTAATTCGTCGGATGCAAACCGAGGTCGAGCGGGAAATCGAACACGCGATTCGCGTCGCACTGCGGGCGCGGGAGGTCGGGAATGTTGTCGCCGTTGCGATCGGTGTGGGCGTCCACATTGTTGCCGAGCGTCTCGCTGCTCCAACTCCAGAGCCAGCCATCGGGCGAGGCGTTGGTGCTCAATGCATCGAGCGTCACAAGCGAACGCGCCTCCAGCGCGGGCTGACTGGTGATCGCGCTGGACCAACCGGGCGAAAGTGGCGTCGGGCTGTCGTTGGTGAAGACGCGATAGCTGGCGGTGAGATATTCCGTGAGACAGCGGCGGATCAGAACTTCTCCCGTCTGCGCGTCCACGAGCAGACGAAACGTCTCGCCGCGCTCCGTCACGCTCAATGTCACATCCCAACAAGGCCGCAATGTCGCCGCATCCATCGGCAGCCAGGTCAACTGCGTCGGCAGTTCGGCGCGGAAACGATTCGTGTCGCCGAGCGAACTCCGCGCGGCGGCCTCGGCCTGCTCCGCCGTGAGTTTTACTTTTTGTCCGCGCGCCGCCGCCGCCGGGTCGGGAATCATCCGGCTGGCAACGCTGATCAGTTCGCCGTTGCGCGTGACATGCGAGTGCAGCGTCGCCTCGAAGATCGGCGCTCCATTGAGGTGTTGTTGCCAGACGGTTGAACGCAATCCGTTGTGCGGGTTGACGGAGTCGCGCAACGCGGCGGCATTTGTCAACGCACCAGATGCGTGTCCGAACAGCCCCGGATTGTCGTCGAGGAATGCTTTCACGACGCGATGCGGATCATTTGACGCAAATTTGTTCAAGCGCTGTCTTGAAACGGCCGGTCCGTTTCCATCAGGCCCGGTGAGAAAACCGTTCCGCCGCGACACGAAGTTTGGACGATGTTGGTGTTCGTCCAGGCCAACCCTGAGGTCAGCGATGTGGAATCGGAGTCGTTGGACTCCAGCTTCGTGCGCGGCAGAAAGTGTGTTTGTGACAACGGGCGCGATTTGACGCGCATCAATGTCAGGCAAGTGATCGTGTTCGACGCGTTGAAACGCAGAGGCGGTGCAGGCCGGCAACAACAGTGCTGTCAGTGCAACGGCACAGGCTTTCCAAGTGGGGTTTGTTTTCATTTGGGGTTCAACGCGATCTTCGGCGGATTGTGAATCGAGAGGCCAAGGTGCGATTTATCCAAACCGGAAAACGGTTCCGGCAACGTAGTGCTGGAGAGATCTTCCGTACACTGGCCAAATGGTGTCATGGTGATTTCAGTCTGAAGAATTTTTTGATTCCCGATGTCGGCACGATGGCCAGGTTGTTCGTGCCTGACACAGTTACCGCTGCGCTGGTTGCGGTCCAGTTGGTCGTGCCGGCATCCACGTTCTCTTGCAACGTGTAACCAGGTTGATTCGTCGGCCAAGTCAGCTTCAACGAGCCGGGTGAAGTGAGCGATGCATTCAGGCTCGGGGGCAATTGCACGAACACGGCCACGAGCGAGCGGTTCGATTGGACTGTGAAAGCGTAGCTGGCAGACGCGCTGACTTGCGCGCCGTTCTCTGTCCAGCTCTGAAAATTCCACGCGGGATTCGCCGTTGCGATGAGCGTGCAGGTGCTGTTGCCGGGATAATTTCCCGCGCCGACCACTGTTCCTGCTCCTGCCGGTGCGACGCTCGCAGTAATCGTGTTCGTCGGCGTTGGCGGTGCGGCGTTCGTATCAATCAACGTCAAAGCCGTCAACGCCCAGTCAACAAAGAGGTGGAACTTGTAGGTATCGTAGCCCGCCAGATTCGGCGTATGCGGAAAGCTCTGGCCACCGTAGCCCGAGGCGTCGAACATCAACGGATCATTCAACGCATCTTCACCATCCAACTGCGGCATGACCTCGAACGCCGCGCCCGTGGCAGCGGTGTTGGCCAGCAATTTTCCCGTGAACGCCCGCAGGTCGAAGAGTTTTCCGTCCGCGCGCGTGATGATCATGTTCGCTCCCGTGCCGAACAAAGGTCCGGCAGTGATGGCTTGGGCCTGGACGCCCATGGGCCAGAAGACGCTGAAGAATCGTCCGGTCGGATTGCAGCCGGGGCAAACGGCCCAATAACCGTCCACTGAATAGGTGAACAGATAATCGCCGCTGCGCAGCGTGACGGCGTTTGTGCTGGACGACATCACGGAGGCAGTCTGCGATGCATTGAAGAAGATGTTGGTGACCGCCTCCGCTTTCGGGGCGATGAGCAGACATCCTCCAGCGGCGATCAAACTTGCGACATAAATTCTGGTTTTCATAACGGGACAAAAATTGGTTTCAAACATCCGGGACTTCGGAACGGGAACGCTTCCTCCAGCAACGTTGGTCGGTGGAGGAACGGAAAAGCCCGGCATGACGGCGCGAGGCCGCGTCTCCACCGGGCAGAGTGATTCAAATCAGAAGAACCGTGAAACGGACGTTGAGAAGATTTCCGACGATGTCCGGCGGCGGGCCGATTGCGGGGCGCTCGGATTCGATCCGGGAAGATTGACCAAACAAAAGAGCGGTGTGCGCAAAGTGGTGTTCTTCATTTCCATCCCCGATGGAAACGATTCCCAAAGATTCACCACACAGGCCATTGCCGCTGGCGAACTGGACGACGTGATCGGGGTCGGTGGCACTGGCCGGTTGGGCGAAGATCGTCAACGCCCGCGCCAAGCCGTGATGCTGGTGAGCGGCACAGTTTCCCTCGTGATGAAGCACCAGGCTTGCTCCGTTTGTGCCGACGCGGAAGATGGCGCGGTGGTCGGGATCAATCGTTCCCAGCAACCCGGCAGCAACCACTCCGAGCGGCGAGAACGCGCCCAGATAGAAGAGCAGCCCGCACCAGCCCGCAATGAGGCGGACAGACGCGCTGGATTTTGATGAACCGGGTTTCACTGGTTTGTTCAATGTTGTCTTAGCAGTGCTCGTGCCGGGAGAAATCGTGCGTGTTTTCGTACGTCCACGGCGATTTTCGTTCCGATTCCGGAGCACTGGCCTTCGTCACGGCTGGTCTGGCTTCATTTCATTCCGATTTTGGAATGGCGCTGACATTGTTTGCGGCCACGATTTGATACCGTTTGTCAAAGCGTTCCTCTGCTGTGCGTGGTGTGATCGGGCCTGGCGCTGGAAAATTAAAACGAGAAGCCACGGCCACAGAAATCAGTTCCTTTTTGAAAAGCTTGGGCAGGTTGTCCACCGCCCGTGCCTGAGCCACCAGCTTCGGCACTTTTTGCAGTTCAGCGATGTCCTCGTCCTTCAGGCTGGGCGCGCCGATGAAGGACACCACCACCGCTGCGTCCGTGTTTTTGTTCACTGTGCGGACGTAACGCCGCCCTGAAAGCCCCGTGCCTACGCCGTACTTGTCCTGATCCTTGGTATCCATCTCGTATTCGCGTATGTGGTATTTGCCGAGCGTGGCCAGTTTCGCGCGAAATGCTTCGATCTGCGTCTTCAACTCCGGCAGCCCGCTCGCCGGGATGGTGATGAGGACGATTTTTCCATCGCTGCCTGCCACGCGTGCCGTCTGCTCCGCCATGACTTCGCCGACGCGCCGGTGCAATTCAACGTCATGCTGTGGCGCTTTGAACTGCTTCCAATAGATCCAGCCCGCCGTGACGCAGATGACGACGAGCAATCCGGCAGCAGCCAGCGCGTTTTTGGTTTTGATACCCATGCGAGGTCAATTCTCCGGTTCTGGTTCGACTGGAAAACGCCATTGAATGTCCGCAGGCTGTTTCTCACGCACGCTGGGCAGCCTGAACGTGTCGTGACTGCTGGCGCTGTTGTCAAAGAACAGCAGGTTCGTGCGATTGCGTTTGCCGTGACGCGCATTCACGCGTTCGTCCTTGCCGTTGTGTAGCCAGTAGCCGTCGAACAGAGACGGCATCCGCGAATAGAGCGCCACTTTGCTCAACTTGTTTCCCTTGGTGGAGCGCGTTCCGTCCATCGGCAGCCTGACGAACGGCCACTTCTGCGGATTGCCCGTCGAGCCGTTGATGCCGTACCAGCAATCAATGTGAAACTCCTTGCCCGTGCTCTGCGACGTGTAAGGCCACGCCATCGCTCCCTCGGGATCATCGCGGCTCACCGGTCCGAACTTGTAAACCTTCGGCAAACCCGATGGGCAGCGAAACACCATGCCTTGATCGGCAATCTTGTAATATGTCGGGGCGCGCTGGGCGGGGAGATATTTTCCGTTGTAAAGGATCGTCGGCCAGCCTTCCTCGTAACGCGCGCCGTTGCGCAGGTTCATCTCGGCGGGCACGAGTTGTTCACCGTTGTCGTCTGCATACATCGTGATGGCCGTGCCCATCTGTTTCAGGTTGTTGATGCACGAAACGCTCCTGGCCTTCTCCTTGGCGAGCGACAGCGCGGGCAGCAGCATCGCCGCCAGGATGGCGATGATGGCGATCACCACGAGCAGTTCGATCAGCGTGAACGCGCGCGGCCGCTTCTCCTGACCATGCATTTGAGAAGCGAGTCTGGTTTTCGTCTTCACTGCGTTTTGAAATGCAGAAACCAGACCAACCCGCTTCACGCCTGAAATCCACTGTGCGCGCACCTCTTCGCACCGGTGACGGAACAAATCATTCCGCGACCGGAACAAAATTCATCCGCACCGCGCGTTCTCGCGCCGGAATCAACGGTGGCAGAGCGGCTGCTAATCGCCGCCTGTGTAGCGGGCCGATCCCGTCACGCAAACCCGACCCGGCTTTGTTTCCGAGTGATCCAAATTGAAGTTGTGAAGTTGATATGAAGAAACTGTTTTTGATTTCCGCCGCCTGCGCTGTCGCTTGGTTGATGCCGGCGTCCCTCCTGGCTGTGCCGAACAATTGGACCAACTCGTCCAGCGCTCTCTGGCGCAGCGGCACCAACTGGTCGCTTGCGCTAGTCCCCAACGGCGCGTCCAATACCGACCCGACCCAGATCACCAACGCCGGCACAAAGACCGTCACGATTGATTCCGCCACGCCCGCTGGAAATCTTGGCCTGCGTACGCTGACGATCTCCGCGCCCGTCGGCTCGACGAACACCCTCGCGCTCGTCAACATTCCGCCGGGCACACCGCTCACCACGTCCAAGCCGTTTCTCATCTCCAATCGTGGCGCGGTTGTTGTGACCAATTCCGCCATCACCACGTCGGACAGCTTCGACATCGTCGGAGGTTCGCTGCTGTTGCAATCCGGTTCGTTGACGTTCCAGGTGAACTGCGATCTCCAGTCCGGCAGTGTTGTGGTCAACGGCGGCACGCTCAACGCCACGCTTGATCCGCTGCTCGGCACCACGGGCATCCGCATGGGCCGGTTCTCCGGCGCAAATGCGAACCTGACCCTCAACGGCGGCGTGGTGAATGCCGCACGCATCACGCTTGGCTCGGTCAGCGGATCGCAAAATTCCCTGAACATTTCTGGCGGCACGTTGATCTCCGGCGACACATTCAGCGCGGCGCAACTGCCCGCCACCACGGGCAACGTGACTCTCAGTTCCGGCAACCTTGTCGTCACCAACGGCACGACCAAGATCGCAGACCGCGCCACTGCAACGTTCACTCAGAGCGGTGGAAACGCCCATTTCTCCGACCTCAGCCTGGGCGACCTCGGCTTCGGG
>CAZFNB010000180.1:0-5662 GCA_964520235.1 uncultured Bifidobacterium sp.
GGAACAACCCGCCGCGTCTCGTCGTGGAGAGTTACAATGTTTTAGGCCCGGAGTGATCCAAACGTAGTTCAAGACAGTCCGGTAGTTGAAAGATTTATATGCGTCCAAGACCGTTGTTATGGTTTGCGATCTGCCTGCTGTGTCTCGCAGGCGCGTGGTATTGCTGGCGTCTCGGAGACCGCTGGGCCGCCGAAAAGCGGCAGCAAAACTCCGGCGGCGTGCCCGTCAGTGCCACGAATTCCTCCGCGCCTGCGGCGTCGCCCACCGTCACCAATGCGTCCGTTCCGCAGCCCGCATCCGTTGCCATCGCACCCGATCCCAAATTTCCGCATCGCTTCCGTAACACCACGCGGACGGTCGGCCAGTTGTCGCACGACAACAACGCGGTGATTTTGGAGAACGCGCTGATTGATTCCACACAGCCCACGGGCTTCATCATCCCTGAACATCTTCGCGCGGCCGCTGAACCGGGCGCATACATCATCAAACTGCGCGTGCCGCTCGACGTGGCGTTTCACGCGGAACTCGCCCGCGCTGCGGCAACGTTCATCTCCTACGTGCCGAACGACGCTGTGCTGGTTCGGGCCACGGAAGATTCCATCCAGCAGTTGAAGTCGAATCTGAAGGTGTCGCAGGTGTATCCGTGGGAGCCGGTCTATAAACTCAAATCGGAGTTGCTGGCGCTGGGCATGGAAAACAGACCGTTGCCTGAAGGCGCGAAATTGAGCGTGGTGTTGTTCGATGATCTGCGGGCGCAGACGCTCGCGGCGTTGGAACAGAGCGGCGCGCAGGTGCTGGCGGAGGAACGCTCGCCGTTCGGCTCGTTGCTCACGGTGAATCCGCCGTCCGCCTGGACGACGTTGGCGCAGTTGCCGGGCGTGCAACTGCTGGAGCTTTCACGCACACGCGCTGCGGCCAATGACTTGACGCGCGAGCGCATCGGTGTGGCGGATGATTCGCGTGTGCAGACGAATTATCTCGGGCTGACGGGGCAGGGGGTGATCGTGAACATCAACGACTCCGGCGTGGATGCGTCGCATCCGGATTTGGTACATGCGGCGGTGATCGGTGCGGTTGCTGACACGGATGGTCACGGCACGCACGTGGCGGGAATCATCGCCGGTGATGGCACCGTATCCACGACGGTCAGCAATGCGTACGGCTCGATCATGCCCGGAACGAATTTTCAATTTCGAGGCATGGCTCCGCAGGCGCGACTGTTTGCGCAGATCGCATTTTCGGGTGTGACCAATCTCCCTGATCATGTCTTGCAGGAGCGGGCGGCGCGGACGAATGCGCTGATCTCGAACAACAGTTGGGGTTACCCGGGCGCAAACGTGTATGACATCCATGCGTCGAGTTTCGATCAAGCCGTGCGCGATTCCCTGCCGGACATCACCGGATCGCAGCCGGTATTGTTTGTGTTCGCGGCAGGCAACGAGGGCAACGGGGAGGACGGCGGGCGTGGCGGCAGTTCAGGCAGCGTGATCTCGCCGGGCACGGCCAAGAACAGCATCACTGTTGGCGCTTCGGAGTTGCCGCGCAGCATCACGAACCAGGTCGTGGACGCTTTTGGCAACACGAACGCGCCGTGGGAGGGCATGACCAGTTCGCGGAACGAGATCGCATGGTTTTCCAGCCGTGGCAACACGGGCATCGGCATCGAGGGCGACTTCGGACGGTTCAAGCCGGACGTGGTTGCGCCGGGAACATTTGTGATCTCTGCGCGTTCAGGACAGTGGGATACCAACGCCTACTACGCGCCCCCGGACGGCAGTTATTGGGACGTGTTTCGGACCAATCTGAATGATTATCTCGGCGACCCTGATTACTACCGCTACGAATCCGGCACAAGCATGGCCGCGCCCGCGGTGTCCGGGATGCTGGCGTTGATCCAGGAATTTTTTGAGCAGAAGCTTCGGCCTGATTATGGCCCGACCAACCGACCCAGCCCGGCTTTGATGAAGGCGCTGGTCATCAACGGCGCACGCTCGGTCGGTTCGCTCTACGATTTTCAGGTGGCCAACAACATCAACTATCAAGGTTGGGGACTTGTCCGTTTGCAGAACAGCATTCCTTACGGCCTGACGAACGGGCTTGTTGCGCCGGCCAACTCGATCAAGTTTTTCGATCAATCGCCGCAGACCGCGCTGGCCACGGGGCAGAGTGTGCAGAGAACAGTACATTTGAGCGAAGAGGCGCGCACTGTGCCGTTGCGCATCACATTGGTGTGGACGGACCCGCCCGGCAATCCCGCCGTGGGCATCAAGCTGGTCAACGATCTCGATCTGGTGGTCACAAATCTGGATACACAGGAGGTTTTTTACGGGAACGACATCCAGGTGGGGAGCGATTTCGTGTTCAGCGCGGACTTCACCAACGCGCCGCCGACCAATGACGTGATCAACAACGTCGAGAATGTCTATATCCGCGACCCTCACGCTGGCAGCAACTATCTCATCACCGTCACCGCGCGTCGCGTGAACGTGAACGCCGTCACGCAGCACACGAACGACATGGTGCAGGATTACGCACTCGTGATTTCGAGCGGCAACGGAGAGTTTCAAGATGCGCTGACGTTGACGGATGGCGTTGCTGCCGGTGGTAATCCGCTGGATCTGACCGTGCTCTCGAACACTCTGACGAATGATCCGAGCCGTTACAGCGGTTCGTTTGCGCTCAATCAGCACGTCGGCGCGAACTCGCCCATCCTGGGTTCGACGACAGTGCTCACGAACGGTCAGCGCAGCCAGTGGCATTTCTACGTCATCACCAACACCACCACGTTCACCAACGCGGCGTTCGTGACGTTCCTGCCACAGACGCTCGCCATTCCGCAGATCGGCGTCCGGCAACAGGATGACCCCGCCAACGCGACGCGCGTGGAGGCGGACATTGACCTTTATGTTTCCACAGACCCGGCCTTGCTGGATTTGGATGCGGCGGTGATCGGGAATTCGTTCCAGGCCAGAACGCGAGGCGGTACGGAGGTGGTCATCCTCACGAACTCGGCTTTGAACCAGCGCTATTTCATCGGCATCAAGTCCGAGGATCAGATGGCCGCCGAGTTTTCGCTCGCGGTGTTGTTCAGCCTCGAACCGTTCAGCGCCACGGACGACGAAGGCAACGTGACGCTGCCGTTCTATCCGCTTGGCTCGAATGTGATTCCCGACGGCAGCCCGGCGAGTCCGCAACAGGTGCGCTTCCTCAGTCCGGGTGCCATCGGCTCGTTCATCGTGCGCCGGGTGATCGCCACGAATTCCATCTTCCACGAAAACATGGGCGACCTGGTAGGAACGCTCACGCACGGACAGAAATTTTCCGTGCTGAACAATCACCGCAGCGCGCCGCCCGGTTCCTACACGTTCGTCTATGAGGACAACGATGAAGATCCGAACAATACAGTCTTCCGTCATCCTGATGGGCCGGGGCAGTTGCGCGATTTCATCGGGGAGCAGGGGAGCGGCGCGTGGTTCTTCAACATGGTGGACAACGCGCTCACGCAGACGGGATCCATCACCGGCTTTAACGTGCGTTTGTCGCCGAGTTCCTCGGGCGGTGACAGCAACATCGTCCACACCGTGCCGGCGGGCGGCTCGCTTATCGAGGTGGTGGATGTGCCGGTCGGCGCGACGAACCTGACGGTGTGCGTCTATAACGTGTCGAGCGGAACGCAGGTGCCGCTGGAGCTTTACATCAAGCGGAACGATTTCCCGACGCAGACGGACTACGATTATTTCAAGATCATGTTTCCGCCGGCGGATTGTCTCACGGTGACACCCGCCGATCTGCCGCCGCTGCAATCAGGCCGTTACTACATCGTCATCTACAATCCGAGCGCCATCACGCAGCGGATCAAGGTCAGCATCACCGTGGGCATTGATCTCGCGTCCATCGTACCGGTGAGCTTCAATCCGACGAATGAAACGCCGACGTTGGACGACGCAGTGACGAATTCGACGATTCTGGTGTCGAGCACGAACACCATCGCACAGGTGGAGGTGGGGGTGCGTCTGCAACATCCGCGCGTGTCCGATCTGGCGCTGACGCTCATCAGCCCGAGCGGCACGCGGGTGTTGTTGACGGAAAACCGCGGTGGATTGGACCCGGAGGGAATGGGTGGGGCGAATGCCATCACGAACGTTTTCCCGCAGACCTCGGCAGGTGATGAGACCGCGAGCACGAATGTGATTGATACCGGCGCAACCTTCGGCTTTTTGACGATTGACTATAATTTCTTCAACGTGCCCGACTTCATGCGCGTTTATTACGACGGCCTGCTGATTTTTGACACGGGTCTCACCAACGGAGCGCGTCGCGTGCAACTGAACTACGGCCCTGGCAGTTCGACATTGGTGACGATCGTGATGAACGAGGGCAACAACACGAACAACCCGACGACAGCCTGGACTTACACGGCCAGTTCCATCATCGGCGGTGACAGTTATCTCATCTTCACGGACAACACGAATCGCACGACGACCCCGGTGAAGTTTCTTTCACCGCCGTTCACGCCGCCGCCCACGGGCGTCATCTCGAACATCTGTGATTTCAACACGGCGGCGCAGGGGAGTTATGTGATGACGCAAAGTGTGGATGGCTGGAGCGTTCTTACGAGCAACCGTGTGGCGGTGTTCAGCGAGCCGGGGATCGTCTATAGCAACAACAGTTTCGCTTTGCTGGGAGGCAGTGTCGCGCGTGGTTTGCCGACAACCATCGGAAACGAATACCGGCTCAACTTCGCGTATCGCAAGGCGAAGTTCCTGGATGGATTGATCGGTTGGTGGCCGGGTGAGAGCAACACGGTGGACATTGTGGGCGGCGACAACGGCACGCCGATTCCGTCCGCAGCCTATTCGCCGGCGGTGGCCGGGCTTGGGTTTGATTACGACGGCACGAACCAATACACCGCAGTCAACGGACAGTTCCCGTTCCACACGACGAACAGCGCCTCGTTTGAATTCTGGGTGATGCCGCGTGGGGATTACGGTTTCAACGCTTACCAATGTCTGTTCTGGACAAAGTCAACGGTGGCGAGTGACGACAATCGTTTTAATTTCTACATCAAGCCGGATTCAACCTTCAGCTTCGATTACCGGAACCCAGGTGGGTTGCTTTTCCCTCTCATCAATGATGTGCCTGTCGCAAGCAACGATTGGACGCATATCGCCATCACCCGGTTGGGCGCCGCCAGTTACACCGTTTACACTAATGGAGTCGTGGCTGCGAACTTCGTGGACGCAAATCCCGATCTTCCCACAGAAGTTGGATGGCGTTTCTCCGGGCTGACATACGACGAGCATGAGTTCAACGGTGTGCTCGACGAGATTTCCATTTACAACCGCGCCCTCACGCCGTTTGAGGTTGCCGACATCTATGCTGCCGGAGCTGCGGGCAAGTGCGGCATGATCACGCCGCCGGATGTCTGCCCGCTGGCGGGGGCCTCGGTATCCATTCCTGGATTCACCACGAACAGTTTCCTCGGCACGACCAACTGGACCCGGGGCGGTCTGCTCTTCACCGCCGGCACCACAAACACTCCGCTGTTGATGACGCCTGCGGGCGGCGGGCGTGTTTACGAATTTGTCCGTGTCACAAACGACATCTCCTGGTCTGCCGCACTGGTTGCCGCGCAGACGCGCGTGTACGCCGGAGTGCGCGG
>CAZFNB010000181.1:0-5653 GCA_964520235.1 uncultured Bifidobacterium sp.
CCGTCGTCACGTCGCGCACACGCCATTCCTGCCAGTCCGATCCCGCCGTGGACAATCCGTACGCCATGAGATTGCCGTCATCGCTGATGTCATAACCGCTCAACGCCACTGTGCCATCGGCGGAAAGTTTGTTGGGATCGAGCAGCAACACCTGTTCGGCGTCCAGCGACGACATCGTGTAAAGCACGCTCTGGTTCTGGAGTCCGTCGTTCTTGGAGATGAAGTAGCGCGAGCCTTGCTTGAAAGGCAGACCGAACCGCTCGAAGTTCCAAAGCTCCGTGAGCCGCGATTTGATGGCGGCGTGTTGCGGAATCTTTTCGAGATGACCGAATGTGACCTTGTTCTGCGCTTCGACCCACGCCTTGGTCTCGGGCGAATTGTCATCCTCCAGCCAGCGATATGGATCGCGCACGGTGACGCCGTGATAGACATCCGTCTGATCCGATTGTCGGGTGACCTGGTATTGTAAACGCGAAGTCGTGGTGCAGCCGGACAGGTAAAGCAGGGCCGTCGAAATCAGAAACGTGAGACGAGCAGTTCGAGTCATTGCGGAACGGTGGATAAACCGCGCGCCGCCGTCAATCCGCTAGCTCGAGAAATGAAAACAATCGAGAAAGAAAAAAGACAATGACCGCTGATAAGATAAGAATTGAACCACGCCGCTGTTGCAGTTGACGACCCTCATAGGGGCTGCTGGTGTTCATATGGTCCCGCATGAGCCGAACCTATTACTAGCGGCGTGTGTGATTCTTGTAGGACGCGACACGACCCCGATTACGAGATTGCACATTTGCATTCGACCATGCGGCCCGACTCCGGTTCCACGACTTGATCCGTGCCTTGGCCGCGTGGGATTTTTTGCGAAAACCATGACCGGCCTTTTTGTGTTGCCTGCGTCACGGCCCTCCAAAAACAGACCTTTCAAAATCCCAGCAAAACAAGGTTTCGCTCTTACTCTTGTTTCTCACGAGGCGACTTAGTCAGCGGGAGCACTGTCTGTGAAGTCATACTCCCTTTCCTTTGGAGAGTCAGCCCGCAGTAGAATGTTCGTGGCGTCGAAGCCCGTAGCCCCACCGAAAAAGCGACGGGCGACGGGACGTCGAAGGCCATCATAAGTGCAAGCGACTTGTAACGGGCCGTAATAATCGTCGAAGTCGGAACGCCTGCAAAACATGGCGTGAGCATAAGCGATGAATGCCATATCAAAGCCGCCGCCCTCTGCCGTTTTGGAAACACTCTCAACGCTGTAGTGGCTCTTCCTGCCAAACCGCCGCGCAAGCTCCTGCGACAATCGCCAGAAGTAACTTCCAATTGCAAAACGTCGTTTGAGTTGTCGAATCATATCGTCTCGTCGCCTAGTCAGTATGGCTTTCGCCGAGAGCGAAAGCGGTGTCTGCTCTTCGGAGTGAACGTGGGTTGCGTCGCGCGGAGCGGGAGGCCGAGCCACAGGTTGTGGGACTTGCATCCAAGACAACGTGAATGACTGACAGGGCTGACACGATGAGAACTTTCATACTCCGGTACGCAAGAGGTGTCCAGTGGTAAAAAGCCCATCGCCACGTCGCGATTACATCTTGAGGGTTTACGCGATTCAAAAGCGGCTGATTTCGCTCTCGCACCGCAAACACCCGGCTGAAGCCGGTGCTAATGAAACAAAAAATCCTGCCACGGCGCTTTGTGCCGGTATGCGTCAGCCCTGGCTCACCGCAGACTTGCTCTTGCTTTCGCACAAACGCATCCTGAGTTCACGGGCAATGCGTTTGCCCACAACTTGGATTTATCAACATGACAAAACCGACATTACTGGTGCTGGCGGCGGGCATGGGCAGTCGTTACGGCGGATTGAAGCAGATTGACCCGGTGGGGCCGGGCGGGGAAACCATCATTGACTATTCCATCTACGACGCGTTGCGCGCGGGTTTCGGGAAGCTGGTGTTCGTTATCCGCCGCGACATCGAGCAGGCGTTCCGGGAAACCATCGGCGCACGCTTCGAGAAGCGGCTGCCGGTCGAATACGTTTTTCAGGAACTCGACAAACTGCCGCCGGGTTTCAGCGTCCCGCCGGGTCGCACGAAGCCGTGGGGAACGACGCAGGCGATTCTCATGGCGGAGGATGTGATCCGCGAGCCGTTCGCTGCGATCAATGCGGATGATTTTTATGGCGCGGCCTCGTTCCTCGAATTGTCACGTCATCTCACGTCTGGCAGCGCGGATTACGCGATGGTGGGATTTGTCTTGCGGAACACGCTTTCGGAGTTCGGCAGCGTGGCGCGCGGGGTCTGCCGCGTCGGACCGGATGGCCTGCTGCAAACGGTGACGGAGTTGACGAAGATAGAGCCGGACGGGCGCGGGGCAAAATACACGGACGGGCAGGGGAGTGTGCAGCGGTTGACGGGCGATGAAGCGGTTTCGATGAACATGTGGGGCTTCACCCCGGCGTTGTTCGCGCAATTGCGCGCGCAGTTCACGGACTTTCTCAAGCTTCATGGCAGGGAGGAAAAGTCCGAATGTTACATTCCCACCGTGGTGAACACGCTTGTGGGCGCAGGACAGGCGCGATGCCGTGTGCTGCGTTCGACGGATTCGTGGTTCGGCGTGACGTATCGGGAGGATCGCCCGCGCGTGGTGGAGAGCATCGGGAAGTTGATCGCGCGCGGAGATTACCCGGCCAGACTCTGGAGTTGACCAGATGACGCCGACCCAACAGCACGCCACGCTTTCCGCCGCGAACTGTACGGTCGCCTTCGACAATCTCACGCGGCAGCTCTACGCCACGGACGCGTCGCATTACCAAATCGAGCCGCTCGCGGTGGCGTTTCCGCGCGACGCGACCCAGGCGGCTTCGGTCATCCAGGCGGCGGTGCAGGCGGGTGTGTCGGTGACTCCGCGTGGCGCGGGCACGGGGCTGGTGGGAGGCGCAATCGGCGACGGTCTGGTGGTGGACTTTGCCCGGCACAATCGCTGGATCACGGAATTCGACGCCGAGAAACGCACGGTGCGCGTGGGGGCAGGTGTCGTGCTCGACCAGTTGAACGAGTTTCTGAAGCCGGAGGGATTTTGTTTCGGGCCGGACGTGGCGACCAGCTCACGCGCGACCATCGGAGGGATGATCGCGAACAATTCGTCCGGTGCCCGGACTCCGATCTACGGGACGACGCTGGATCATCTCGTCGAGGTGGAAATCGTCATGGCGGACGGGCGCGTGGTCAGCGTTGGTCCGGGAAACGACAACCTGCCGCGCCAGCGCGAAGTGCTCGAGGACATGGCGATGCTCAACGCGCTTCAAATCAAGGAACAGTTTCCTCCCGGCCTGATCAAGCGCTGGCCGGGCTACGCCTTGGAGCGCATCGTCCGCGAGCCGGGCAATCTCATCAACGTGCTTGCAGGCAGCGAGGGCACGCTTGCAGCCATCACTTCCGCCGTGCTCAAAATCATCCCCACGCCTGATGAAATCGGGTTGGGCCTGATTTTTTTCGATTCCATACCCGAGGCGATGCAGGCGACGGTGGAGCTTGAGAAGTTGAAGCCGTCCGCGGTCGAATTTCTTGATCGCATGTTGCTCGACCAGACGCGCGGCCAGCGGGAATTCCAGGCGGCGCGCGATTTGTTGCAGCTTGATGAGCACCCGACCGAGGGCGTGCTGGCGGTGGAATTTTACGGCAACGTCGAGGACCGGTTGTCGGCGATGGAAAAGTTGCGGATCGGTTCGCGGAAGAAAATTCTCCAGACCCTGGCGCAGATCAACCACGTATGGGCGCTGCGCAAAGGCGGGTTGTCGTTGCTCACCAGTTGCAAGGGCAGGGCCAAACCTGTGACATGCATCGAGGATGCCGCCGTGCGTCCAAAGGATTTGCCCGCGTATTATGACGGTCTTGCGTCCATCATGAAGCGGCTGGGGCTGGAGGCGTCGTTTTACGGTCATGCGGCCTCGGGGTTGTTGCACGTACGGCCCGTGCTGGATTTGCAGTCGGCGGAGGACTTGAAAAAATTCCGCCAGATAACCGACGACGTCGCTGCGTTGGTGAAACAATTCAAGGGTTCGTTCGCCGCAGAGCATGGTGTGGGCCTTGGCCGCGCCGAGTATTTGAAGGATCAAATCGGCGAGGAACTTCACCTGTTGATGCGGCAGATCAAGCGGTCGTTCGATCCTCACAATCTTTTCAATCCCGGCAAGCTGCTGATTTGCTCCCAAACGCCTTTCGGGTCTTGTCCTTTGTTGAATTTATAAACCAGTCCTCCGCCTAACGAGTTCCATGTGTGCTTGGACATTTCGATAAGTCTATAAGGTTCTCCGGCGTCCCACTCTTTCCGGTTGACTATATTCTGCCCTCGATACCAGTCTTGAGGGTTGGTATCCATAGCGTATAAACCCCAATTCAAAACTGCTTTAATAACAGGATTGAAACTATACGGTTGCATTTCAGCAACGGATTCAGTGGCCTTCTTAAATTCAAGATTAAATATATCCCACATAATCGCGCCCAAAACCTGCCCTGTGTAAGATTGAGGCATCCGTAAATAAACAGCCCTGCCGTCCGCTGTTTTGTTGAAGGGAACCACAAGGTAATTGGCTTTGTCGTAATTGGAAATCCTCTTGATAATGTCCTCGGCGTCATCCCCGAAAGCCCCTAGTGCGGCTAAGGCCAGGACTGCTTTGGGCATGATGTTATACTTTACCAGCTTCCAAGTGTAGGCAGCTTTATCATCTTGAAAAGACTCCCATGAACTTCTAAAACCTTCTTTACCGACATTGGAGTAAAGGAATAAATTGTTAGTGACTAGCTGCCATGCGCCCCGTCTGTAAACATCCGGTGTGCCTATCCTGCTTCTGACAACGTGACCAATCTCCCTTTCGGTCATGTTGGTGTTTTCTTTCATCCACCTGTAACCGGCAATCTTACCGGCACGTTCAGACACCTTGCCCAAGTCACCTAAGAAGTCCCACGCCTTCATTAACGGTTCAATAACGCCCTTTCTTTTGGCTTCTCCGTAATGCCCGAATTTGGCGTATAATTTGTCAAACTCGGAGTCGTCCGACATATCATCAGATAAATGATACTGACGGTCTATGACAAGCATTTTGCCTTTTTTCATCGCTTGGACAACATCAAGTTTCTTGCCCTGCATGACCTCGCCCCACGCATCCATAAAGGCTTTCCGGTAGTAGGGGAGTAAGTTTGTGACCGTTGCACCGGGGATATTCTGTGCGGTTCCCAAGTAATCTCTAACCACGTTCCTGAACATCCAGATCGGGTTTCTGTTGACTAACAAAGCCTTGACGGGCATCATCAAAGCATTAAAGAACTTGAGAATGTGCATGGCTTCGATGGAGTTATAATTAAAGTCATCGGCTATTTCTTTCGTGATATAGAAGGCTTCGACCTTGCCGTTTTTCAGATATGAAATCATGCCCATCTTCGGGTCTTTGGGTTCCACGAATACCTGTGCCGTCCCGTTGAATTTCTTTTCTGCGGGTTGAATCTGGTCTTGAAGCTCCTCGTTTTCAGAGAAAGTCTTATGGAGTTCTTTCTTGTATTTGGTTATTTCCGCCGCCCTCATAAGTGAAATGTCTTTAAAGATGGTGGCAATAAACGGGTTCTGAATATCCTGAAAAGTCCCTACCGTGTGATAAACCTTGCCAAATGCGTTCATC
>CAZFNB010000182.1:0-5649 GCA_964520235.1 uncultured Bifidobacterium sp.
CCGCGCGCGCCGACTAATATGCGTTTCCGAATGGACGCTTCGGTTAATCCGAAGCAAACTGTCGGCGCATGGAATGGCTGAATTATCATCACCTGCGATACTTCTACGTCGTGGCGAAGGAAGGCAGTCTAGCGCGCGCCGCGGCGAAGCTGCACGTCTCGCAGCCGTCCATCTCCGAGCAGATCCGCGAGCTGGAACACGCGCTCGGCGAAAAACTGTTCCGCCGCGAGGGCCGCAACAACAAGCTCACCGACGCCGGACAGGTCGTGTTCAATTACGCCGAGGAGATCTTCACGCTGGGTCGCGAGTTGATGAACGCGGTGAAGCAACGCCCCGGCCTGCGCACGCTGCGACTGAATGTCGGCGTGGCGGATTCGTTTCCCAAGCTGGTGACGAATGAGATATTGAAGCCCGTCTTTGCAATGCCCCAGGCCGTGCATGTCGTCTGTCGCGAAGGCAAGATGGAAGATTTGCTTGCGCAACTCGCGGCGCACAGGCTCGATCTCGTGCTCTCGGACGAACCCGCGCCCAGCAGCGCGAACTTCAAGGTGTTCAGCCACGCGCTTGGCGAAAGCAGCGTCACGCTGTGCGCCGAAGCGAAGCTGGCCGCGAAGTTGAAACGGAATTTTCCCAAGTCATTGAACGACGCGCCGGCGCTGCTCCCGGCGGAGAACACTGCGTTACGTCGCGGGTTGGAGACGTGGTTTCGCGCGCAGCACGTAAAGCCCAACGTCGTGGCGGAATTTGAAGACCTCGCGCTGATGAAAGTGATGGCCGCGGAAGGCCGTGGATTCATCGCCGTCCCAACGGTTGCTTTGAAGGAAGCCGTGGAGCGCTATCATTTCCGCAGCCTCGGTCAGGCAACCAGTTGCCGCGTGCGCTTCCACGCCATCACCGCCGAGCGGCGCATCGCGCATCCGGCGGTGTCAATGATCACCAAAGCAGCCACGATAAAGCTGGCTTGAGCTACCAGACCAAGCTGGATTTTCGACTCAAAAAAGATTGCGCGCTTGAACCGGGCTTTGGGAGTCAAGATAATGGGCGACCGCAATCGGGTGTCGGAACTTTTTCCGCCAGGCGGTGTAATACAACTGGTTTATGCCACAGTTTTCCTACAAAGCGCGGCGACGCAGCGGCGAAACGGTGACGGGCGTCCTCGAAGTCGTGGACCGCGCGGCGGCGTTACAGCAGATTGACCGGCTCGGGCTTTTCCCCGTTTCCGTGGACGCAGCCAAGGCCGGCGCGGCGGCAAGTCCCGACAAGCCCGCCAACAAAAAGGAGGCTTTCACCGCCATGTTGCCGCCGACGTTGCGGGCGGCGATGAACCGCAAGCGCAAGCCGAAGATGCAGGAACTGGCGAACTACACGACGCAACTTGCGAATCTTCTCCAGGCCGGAATGCCACTGACGACGGCGCTCAACAGCATGATGCACCTCGAATCGCGCGGCATCCCAAAGGACGTGAGCCGGGAATTGCGGCAGGAAGTCACAGAGGGCCGCAGCCTTTCCGATTCGATGGCCAAGCAGCCGGAGATTTTTTCCGACCTCTACATCAACATGGTGCGCGCGGGCGAGCAATCCGGCGCGTTGGTCGAGGTGCTGCGCCGCATGGCGAACCACTTCACGCAGTACGCCGAGGTGCAGTCGAAACTCAAGAGCGCGCTGATCTATCCCGTCATGGTCTGTTGCGTCGGCATCGGCCTCATGTTGTTCTTCGTCTATTTCATGCTGCCGAACTTCGTGAAAATGTTCACCGGCTTTCAGGTGCAGCTTCCTTTGCCGACGCGGATGCTCATCGCGGTCGGCGAGGCTTCCACGAACCTCTGGTGGATTCTGTTCACCGTCGGGCTCATCATCACCAGCATCATCGTTTTCAAAAAATTCCAATCCACCGAAGACGGCCGGTGCAAGCTGGATTCGTGGAAGATGCAACTGCCCGTGTTCGGGAAAATTTTAAAGCTGAGTTATTACGGTTCGTTCGCACGGACGCTCTCGACGTTGCTTGAAAACGGCGTGCCCGTGCTCACCGCGCTGAAAATCACCGAGCAGGTGATGACCAACCGCATCATCAAGCAGGCGATTTCAAAGGCGCGCGAGGCCGTGACCGATGGCAAGACGCTCGCCCAGCCACTGGCCGCAAGCCGCGTCTTTCCGCAACTGATGGTTGACCTGGTGAAGATCGGCGAGGAAACAGGCGACGTGCCCGGCGCGTTGAAAAATGTGGCGGATACGTACGACAGCGAACTGAGCGTGGCGTTGCGCGTGATGATGACGCTCATCGAGCCTGTGCTCATCATCATCATGGCCGTGGGTGTCGGTTTCCTGTTGTTGAGCGTGTTGCTGCCCATGTTCAAACTCATCAGCAACATCAGCGGCCAGCAGAACGGACCATGATGAAAATGCGGCAGGCATCCATTGTCAGTTGTCGGGCGGGCCTGATGAACGGCCCGCGCTGGCGCTCGGGCTTCACGCTGATCGAGATCATGGTCGTGGCCTCGATCATGATGCTGATCCTGGCGATGGGGATTCCAAGCATCTACCAGATGAGCGTGAAGAAGGGAATGCGCCGCGCCGTGAGCGACGTGATGGAGGTTTGTAATCATGCACGGGCACAGGCCATTCTGCGAGGCCAGCACGTGAATCTGGTGTTTCATCCGCTTGAACGGCGCTTTGAAGTGGAAGTCGTATCTCAACCGAAGGCGGAAACCGATTACACCGCCCCGGAATCCGCACCGACTCCGATCAATGGACTGTCCGGCATCATTCCCGAGGACGTGACGATCGAGATGCTCGACATCAATCTGCTTGAATACAACCAGTCCGAAGTCGCTCGCGTCCGGTTTTATCCGAACGGCACCTGTGATGAACTCACCTTGATCCTTAGTTCGAACAATGGCGAGTGGCGCAAGATCACACTCGAAGTGACGACCGGGCTGGCGACAGTGGGGGATGTGCGATGAATCGCGGCATGTCAGGTGGCAGCGTGAAGCGGCGTTTGATCCGGGCGTTCTCGCTGATGGAAGTGATGATAGCCGTCGGAATTTTTTTCCTCGCCCTGTTCTCAATCCTCGGGCTGGTGTCGCAGATGTTGCGGAATGCGCGTGCCATCCAGCTCAAGAAAGGCGTGGACTGCGGCATGGTCGCCTCGATGTCGGCAAACACCAACCGGCTGACCGAGGAAGTGCGCTCGGGCGACTTCGAGGACATTGCGGAGCACCTTTATCCCGGTTACGAGTGGACGACGGACACCTACGAGGTGCAATCGAACCGGTTGTTTCAAGTGGACATGATCGTGCAACGAGGCTCGGGCAATGCTCCGGTTGAATCCAAGATGAGCATCCTGCTTTACCGCCCGGATTCCGCGCCGGGGCGGATGAGCGGAGGAATGGCCACCAGCCGATGAAATTCCTTTCGAGACAAAACGGGATTCGCGGTGGTTCGGGAACCTGTGGAAAACATTCAAGTGCCGCCTTCACGCTCGTTGAAATCATGATGGCGCTGGCCATCTTCGGCCTTGTGCTCACGTCCATCTATGCCTGCTGGACGCTCATCGTCCGCTCTGCGAAAGTCTCCCAGGCTGCCACGGCCCGGGTCCAACGCCAGCGCGTCGCCATCCGCACCATCGAGGAAGCGCTTTACTGTGCGCGCTCATTCGCGGCGGATCTGGAACACTATGGCTTCGAGGCGGAGGATGGTGATGACGCCATGCTCAGTTTCGCCGCATATCTGCCGCAATCCTTTCCGCGCTCCGGCAAGTTCGGCGATTTCAACGTCCGCCGCGTCATCTTCTCGCTTGAAAACGCGCCCGAAGGCGGGCGACAGCTCGTGTTGCGGCAGTTCCCCGTGTTGATGGACATGGATGAGGACGAGCAAAACCATCCGCTCGTCCTGGGTAAAAACGTCGAAAAGATGACGATTGAATTCTGGGACGCGCGCAAGGCGGATTTCGTCGAGAAATGGGATCAAACGAACTCACTGCCGCAGATGGTGAAGGTGACGCTTGAGTTCAGCGACCCGAACCAGCGTTACAATTACTCCGCGCAGCACGATGTCGTCGCGCGTGTGGTGAAAATCCCCACCACCACCGTGCCTGTCATCTGGCAGACGCCTAACAAGCCAGGCGGCAATCCTGCGCAACCTGTGCCGATCGTCCGTCCCGGACAACCCCCGCCACCACAATGATCGTGCTATCGAACAATCGCCGTTCGGGCATCGCGCTGGTCATCGTGATGATCTGCATCGCGGTGCTTTCGATCCTGGCGGCGGGATTTGCGTTCTCGATGAAGGTGGAGACGAAGCTCGCGCAAAATTCCAATTCCGAAAACGAACTGCTCTGGATGGGATTATCAGGCGTCGAATATGCGCGCTGGGTGCTCGTGCAACAGACGGCCATTCCCGAGGAGCGAGGCTTTGATGCATTGAACCAGTTCTGGGCTTCCGGTGATTCATCTTCCGTCAGCAACAGCCCTTTTGATGGCATGACGTTGAAAGGTCTTCCTCTCGGCAATGGCAGTTTTTCCGTCACGATCATAGACCTCGAACGCAAAGCCAACGTCAACACCGCGCGGCTCGATCTGCTCCAGCGCGGGTTCGACCTCGTAGGCGTGGACGCCGCCGAGTCTTCGCAGATTTGCAGTGCGATCATTGACTGGATTGACGAAGGCGATGAATTGAGTCTGAACGGCGCGGAAGATCGTTACTACCAGTCGCTCGATCCGCCGTATCATTGCAAAAACAAACCGGTTGACGATTTGTCCGAACTGCTGTTCGTCCGCGGCGTGACGCCGGACATGTATTGGGGCGGCCTTGCCACGAATCATCCGCCGTCTTCATTTCAGGCCAAATTCGGTCCGCGCGGGCCCGAGATGCAAACTTTTCCTGTCGGTCTGGTGAGCCTGTTCACCCCTTTTTCCAGCGGACAGATCAACATCAACACAGCTTCTCGTGAAGTTCTCCAGATGATTCCGTTCATGGATGAGAACATTGTGGCAGAAGTCGAGCGACTGCGCACGGAGGCGCCGTTCCGGAACATCAACCAGCTTGCCGCCGCCGGATTGAATCCGCAGTTGTTCCAGCAGATCGCCCCTTACATCACGGTGCAAAGCAGGACGTTTGAGGTCACGGTGGACGCCGAGGTTGCGGGCTATCACCGGATTTACACCGCTGTCGTCGGGCGGCCCGCGAACAATCCGCGAGGCATCCAGGTGCTGACGTTCAGTTGGAAATGACCGCCGACATGCAAACTCTCGTCGAGGATTTTCTGCAACACCTCCGGCACGAGCGCGGCCAGTCCTTTCATACGCAGCGCAACTACCACAGCCTGCTCCGCAAGTTCACCACATGGGCCGAAAATCAGAAGCTCACTTCCTGGCATCAAGTCGGGTTGAAACATCTGATGGACTTTCTTCAGCACGAACGCGAGCGCGCGTTGCACGGCGATCCAGCGGATTCGCCAAAACGCCTCAGCAGCGAGAGTCTCTACGCCGAAATCGCCGCGTTGCGTGCGTTTTATCGTTTTGCTGAAACCGAGAAAAAGCTTCCCCTCAACATTGCAGAACAGCTTTCACTCCCCAAACGATGGAAACGCCTGCCGAAATCGCTGACGGATGCAGAGATCGAAAAACTTCTCACACCGGAAACGCCTGTCAC
>CAZFNB010000183.1:0-5631 GCA_964520235.1 uncultured Bifidobacterium sp.
ACGAATCACAGAGCGTGAGCGCGATGCCTACGAACGTGGACGTGTGGACGGGGAGAAAGCCCTGAGTGATCAGTTGCTGCGCCAGCGTCGCGAACTCATCGAGATCCAAAACGGCGTGCTGAATTCCATCCGCAACGCCGTCGGTCAGGTGGCCCGCGATTGTGAGGGTGCGATGATTGCGCTGGCACTCGAAATCGCCGGGAAACTCGTCGCGGACATGCCTGTGTCCAGCCAGATGGTCGAGGCCGCCGTGCGCGAGGCGTTGACGCACGTCGAGCAGAAGAGCGGCATCACAGTTTTGTTGAACCCGATGGATTACGAGCTTCTTCAACAGGCCAATGCCCCGGTGCTGTTGGACGACATCGGCGGCGAACGTCTCAAATTCCAGACATCTCCAAACGTCTCACGCGGCGGTTGCATGGTGCAGACGAACTTTGGCGTGGTGGATGCGCGCCGCGAAACCAAGCTCGAAGCATTGAAACAATCACTCGAATCCTCATGCAGTTGAATGCCCCAACAATCCGGCCCGGCCATCGCCTTGCGCACGCCTTCCAACGCGCCCGGGAAACGCGCGTGTTGGAAAATCGGGGGCGCGTGGTGCAGATCATCGGACTCGTCATCGAATCCGAAGGTCCGCTCGCCGCGCTCGGCGAAGTCTGTCGGATTGAATCCGCTCGCCATGACGGAAGCACGCTCGCGGAGGTTGTTGGCTTCCGCAATCATCACGTCCTTCTCATGCCGCTCGGGGAGGTGCGCGGGATTCATCCTGGCAGCGAGGTCATCGCGCTCGGGTCGCCGTTGCAGGTCCACGTCGGCGACGGGTTGATGGGCCGCGTGATTGACAGTCTTGGCCGTCCGTTGGATGGCTTCGGCCCGCTTGCCGCCGAACGTCAGGTGAGCGCGAATTTTCTCCCCCCGCACCCGCTCAAACGCCAGCGCATCTCGCAGGTGTTTCAAACCGGGGTGAAGGCGCTGGATACGTTTGTGCCCTGCGGACGAGGCCAGCGTCTCGGCATCTTTGCCGGCAGCGGTGTCGGTAAATCAACGCTGCTCGGCATGATTGCCAGCCGCGCGGAATCCGATGTCAACGTCATTGCGCTGATCGGCGAACGCGGACGCGAAGTGCGCGAATTTTTGGAAAAAGATCTGGACGAGGAAGGCCGTAGAAAGTCCGTCGTCGTCGTCGCTACCTCGAACGAACCCGCACTGGCCCGCGTGAAGGGCGCGTTCGCCGCGATGGCGATTGCCGAACATTTTCGCGATGAAGGCAGGAACGTTCTGTTGATGATGGATTCAGTGACGCGTTTTGCGATGGCGCAACGCGAGATCGGTCTTGCCGTCGGCGAGCCGCCGGCCACGCGTGGTTACACCCCGTCCGTGTTCTCTTTGTTGCCACAACTGCTCGAACGCGCAGGTACGGGGGAGCAGGGGTCAATCACCGGTCTTTTCACCGTGCTCGTCGAGCAGGACGACATGAACGATCCCATCGCCGACGCTGTGCGCTCGATTCTCGACGGCCATGTCGTGCTCACGCGCGAACTGGCGACGCAAAATCATTATCCGGCGATTGATGTGCTTGAGAGCGTAAGCCGTCTCTCTCGCGACCTTTGCTCGACCGAACAATGCGATCTCGTTGGCCAGGCGCGTGAAGCGCTGGCGGTTCACCGTCGCAACCAGGATTTGATCAGCATCGGCGCGTATCCGGCGGGCAGCAACGCGGCGATAGACAATGCGATCCGTCTGAACGAACCGCTCAAGAAATTTTTGCGTCAGGGAATCCGCGAGGGTTTTCCTGCGGAGGAAAGCTGGCGCGCTCTGGCACAAACGATGACGCCGCCGCCTGTTGTTGCGGTGCGTCCGCCTGTCGGGCGTTGATTTGAGAAATTATGAAGCCGTTCAGATTTACACTGGAAGCCGTGTCCACGACGCGCAAGCGGATGGAGAACGTGGCATTGGAGAATTACGCGCAGGCATTGCTGATCCGCTCGCAGGCGTTGAAGCAACTGGAGCAGACGCAACGTGAACTGGACGACATCTGGGCGCGTGTACGAGAGGAACTGGCCACAGGTTGCTCTGCGGCGAAAGCCGCCCAGATGCGATTGCAGGCACGATTGATCGAGGAAGATCGCAAGGCACGCGAAGACGCGGTTTGCCTCGCAGAGCGGGCTGTGAGCAATTCATTGCGCCACATGCTTACCGCCCGACGACAGCGCGAAGCGGTGGACAAATTACGCGGCCAGCAGCGGCTGAAATACGACCGCGATTGCGCCCGTGAGAGCCAGAAATTTCTCGATGAACTGGCCGTCCAGCGCTCGACGCCCGCATCCGCCTGGCGTGCCACCAACGATCCACTCGCATGAAAATACTCCAGTCACCACTCCTGTCATCGCTTGTCGGTCTCGCGCTTTATGTCGCCACAACGGCGGTGTTGTGGAAGCCGGTCGTTCCCGAATCCAATGACGCCGGCGAAGGTGTTGCCGATATTGTCGCTCACGCCAAAAGCACCATGCCATCGTGGGAATACCAGAACCCTGATGCCGACCTGATGATCGAAGAGCTTAAGCGGGAAAGGGAGGCACTGGACAAACGTGAGAAGGATTTGAACGCGCTGGCCGAACGTCTCGCGGCGGAACGGATGGAGATCAACGTGGTCACGCAGTCGGTGTTTCAGCTTCAGTCGCAGTTGGACAAGAATATCGCGCGTCTCTCGACCGAAGAGGCGGCGAACATCAAGAAGCTTGCAAAAACTTACGCGGCAATGTCCCCGGAAGGAGCCGCGGCGATCCTGAAGGAACTGGACGACAGCACGCTGGTGAAAATTCTGGCTGCTCTCAAGGACTCCGAATCCGCACCCATTCTTGAGATCATCGGAAAAATGGGTGATGCGGATGCCAAGCGCGTGGCAGTCATCACCGAGCGCTTGCGCACCTACATGGTCGTGCCCAAGGAAACGAAGAAAGGCGGCACGCCATGAACAACGCCGTTGCTGAAATCAAAACCAATCCGGCGTCAACTTTGCCGTTTGACGTTTCACCTGCCGGCTCGCGTGAGACAGCGCCGCGCACGGACTTTCGCGAAGAATTGAAGCGGGCGAGTGTTCCTCGCAATCGTGGCGGGAAACACGATGTTCGCGACGGGGTGCAAGAGGAAAAGATTTCCATGCGCCTGGCGCAGGGCAGGGCGGAGACGTCTGCGCGAAGTGGAAAGCTGCCGGTTGGTCGTCGCGCAGGAATTGCCAGCCAGAACCGTACGGAAAAATCAAAAGACACCGATACAGATGCGCCCAGCGGCAATGAGAAGCCTTTTTGCGATGGGGCTGGAAAAAAGATTGAAGACGGCAGCCAGGTTGAAGTGTCGCAGACAAAGGAAAATCTCAACACAGACTCGAATCTAGCCGGAGCTTGTGCAGTCGAAGCTGCGCCGTTGCTTGTGCAGTTGCCAGAGGAGAGTGATGCCACGGGCATTGGTGGCGGTGAGATTTACAATGCAGTTGAGACACAAGGTGAGGCGAGCCTGCCCGTCTTTCAAAGTTTTGATGGTGCGGATCAAAATCAGGTTCAAGATGTTTTTACACAAAGCAAATCCAAGGTGGACGAGATGGGCGTGTCGTTGCCAAAAGGTTTTGAATTTGTGAAGCCACTGACCGGTTTACCGGTCGCGGTTTCTCCGGCCCAAAGTCGTGTTGTTGACGCATCCATGTTCGAGTCGGCAGAGAACTCTCCTGTGGATACAGATAAAGAGTCGAGTGTCGCTGCGATTCAAAATTTGATTCCGAACGCTGAAGCTCAAGGCGACTTCTCTTCGCAGCGTGTCGAAAGTGATCAATCGGAGTCTCCTGTCGTTGCTCAAGGTGAACAGTCGCCACCACCTTTGAAGG
Source organism: uncultured Bifidobacterium sp. (assembly GCA_964520235.1). Taxonomy (GTDB): domain Bacteria; phylum Verrucomicrobiota; class Verrucomicrobiia; order Limisphaerales; family JADLHS01; genus JADLHS01. Next base: position 3,878 of record CAZFNB010000183.1, read on the forward strand.
TTTCATCACGTCGCTCTGCACGCGTTGCGCGGTTGAGCGGTGACGGAGAAATTCCGCGTGGCATATCCGGTGCTCAACTGGTGGCGACGATGAATAACGCGACAAAACAGGAAAAGTTTGCCGGGCAAGGCGGGCAACTTTTGCCTGGTGGTGCTTTGCCTTCGGTAAAAAACGGAAGCGCCACCTCCAAAGTGCCTGTCACCGAGCAGATGTTTGCCACCGGCACGGTCGCCACCGCCAAATCACTCGAAACTCCCGCTGATGGACTTGCTGTCGGTGACGTTTCACGTTTTGAGCCTGCGCGCCTGGAACGAATCAATGAAATCATTTCGCGCGAGGTTCGGATGTTCCGACGCACGGCTGACGATCAGATGGACGTGGTGTTGACACCGGACGCAAAAACCCAGATTTCACTGCGATTGCAGTGGCGGGACGGACAGGTGGAAGTGCTGGCGCGTTGTGAGATGGGAGATCATCACGCATTGAGTTTACAGTGGCCGCAATTGCAGTCTTCGCTGGAGCAGCAAGGGGTGCGGTTGTCCGACCTGGCGCAACGCGCCTCAACGGGCTACACGGCGTTTTTCAATTCATCGAGTTTTTCGCAACCGCAGAGCAATGGCGGACAACGCCAGGCGGAACCGCCTGCGCCTGTGCGGGTGCCGGAAGTTCCGGCGGCAACACCCGGCAAAGCGACCCGCGCTGATCTGGCAAGAAAATCCGCGCCGACCCACGACCGTTTTGAAACCTGGGCTTGAGGAATTTTTATGGCGACCGTTTCAGGAATCAACATCAACACGACAGGCAATCCGTTGCTTGAAGGCTCATTGCGTTCGCCGACCCAGACGCTTGGACAGGGTGATTTTCTCAAACTGCTCGTCGCACAGATGTCACAACAGGATCCGATGAATCCGATGAAGGATACGGAATTCATCGCACAGATGGCGTCGTTCAGTGCGCTGGAGCAGAGCAAGGCGATGCAACAGGACATGGCGCAGTTGCGCGCGAGCACGATGCTCGGGGAGACAGTGAAGTTGAAAAAGACCGACGGTACGACCACCACCGGCGTCGTCGGCACGGTGGAATTTTCCGAAGGCAAGCCGTATCTGATCGTGGACGGCGCGCGTTACGAAGTCGGCGACGTGCTGGCGATTGTGCCCGCGCAGACCAGCACGCCCGAAACAGATTCGTCCCGGAACAGCGGTTGAAAAAGACGGAGGTTCGTATGATGCGTCATGTTTCGACAATAACAGGAAGCGCAGCGGCCAGACAGTTTGTACCGAGCGCGGTGAGTTTGCACATGGCCCAGGCCATGATTGGCCGCTCGGTGGAAGTGATGAGCGGGCCGAAACGGATTACGCACGGCATCGTGTCGGGCGTGTTGGAAGAGGCAGGGAAGCCGCGAATCGTCGTGGGTCGTCACACGTATGACCTCAGCCAGGTGCTGGCGGTCACACCCACGTAAACCTCAACAAAACAAAAGAAAGAGAGCGAATACCCATGCTTCGTGCATTGAGTTCCGGCGTCAGCGGCATCAATCAGTTCCAAAACAAGCTCGACGTCATCGGCAACAACATTGCCAATTCAAACACCATCGCCTTCAAGTCCGCCCGGGCGGATTTTGCCGACTCATTCAGCCAGACGCTTCAGGTTTCCAGCGCGGCCTCCAGCGGCGCGGGCACGGCGGGAATGCAGGTCGGCTCCGGCGTGACCATTGCGGCAGTGCGCAACCTTTACAAGCAGGGCGCTCTTACGCC
>CAZFNB010000184.1:0-5628 GCA_964520235.1 uncultured Bifidobacterium sp.
TTCAGGGACGGACATACCGCATACCGGGTAAGCCGGACCGCGCCGGACGTTCGGCTCATTTTGGGTCTCACCGGCAACACCATTTTTGAATGCCTCGAAGGAGTCCAGCTTGCGGGTGTCCGCTTTCACATCGGCGGCGATGAGTGATTGATATTGCTCCGCCAGAGGGCCGAGTTTTTTCCAATCCAGCCAGTTCTTCGCGATGTCGCGCACGTAACCAAGATATCGGGCGCGCAACGACGGCACAGCGAGCAGTTTCGAGAGCAACGGCTTCCGCGCATCGCCAGCGGCATGCAATGGATCAACCTCGACACCGTTGACACGCGCACTCCCGTCGCCGCGTGGCCCGCCGAAGCCAGGTCCGCCGGGAAGGCTGAACGTTTCGTTCATGTCATGTGGAATGACGTGAAAGCGACCCGACCCGTCCTGATACAGGCTGTAATCGCTCGCGCGAATCCAATACCCGTCGTTGTTGATGAGAGCATTCTCAAGCGCGAGAAATTTCAGCACGCCCTCGATGTCCAGCATCGGCGCGAGCGCCTGCTCCAGCTTGTTTGACGGCGTTTCGTTGAGCGTTTTGCAAAGCTTGATCAAATCAGCCCACGCCTGTGGTTCATCCTTGGATTTGATGTCGTAGATGCGTTTGTACGGCTCGGGATTATCGCCAAGATATTCGAGGCCGCCGCGTCCCTGAGGACTTCCGGAAACCTTCCATCGCGCGCCTTTCGTCGTGCTGAACCACTCCTTGATGAAATCCTTGTTGAACTGTTCTGCGCTGACATAGATGCCCCATGATTCCCCGTTGATGACCACCCTCACGAAATTCGCCTTGGGCGCGGGGACATACTGGCGCGCGATGTGTGAATACAGCACCGTCCGCAAAAATGTCGGATCTTCGTGCGAGTTCAACAGATTGAGCGTGCGATGGCCGTGGAGCCGCTGATTCTCATCCACGAAGTCGAGTGACAAATTCAACGAGCGCTTCCAGCCTTCACCAATCATCATGAACGACGATGCGCCGCGAAAGTGAACTCCTGTGTTCCGATAAATATTCCCATCCACCATAAGCGTAACGGGCACTTCCACATCCGTGTCATGGAAATCGGCCAGTTCCTTCTCCCAATCGGCATTTTCAAATTGCAGAAACAAGGTTCGCACGGTCTGGGGATCATAGAGCGGCGCATCGTAAACAGATTTGACGTCGGCTGGAGCAACCTTCACACCCGGTTGTGGAGACGATTGATTTGTTTCGCGGCGGGCAAATCCCGGCGGGCCGCCCGGTCCGCGTTGCGGACGACTGGCTCGTTGTTTGGAGACAAACTCGCGCGCGGCCTTGCGCTCGGTCGTGTCCAGCCGTCCATCGGCGTTCTTATCGAAACGGTCAACCAGCTTGATCTCCTGCTCCATCGGCCCCGGACCACCCGGAGCAAAACCGTCCCGACCGGGCGGACGAGGCCCGTTCATTTCTGGCCGGTCAAATGGCGGCGCAAAATCGTTGCCGTTTTGCGCGACAAGAGAACTTACAGAAACAGCCACAGCCACAGATGCCAGAGCGGTCAACTTGAAACCAGAATTCTTCATATCGCTGTCAGATTATGCGATGACACATTAAGCACACGTTAAGTTGGAGTATTTAAGAGTGAATTTCTCGAGTAACGACTGTTGCTACCGGGCCGTTGATTTAATCATGTCTTAATCTGGCTTCCGATAGGGTTATGGGACTGGCAGACAGACATTGTTGCGTTCTGCCGGCAATGCTATAACCGGCAAGTCATGAGAATCCTCGTCGTCGAAGACGAACCACGCCTGCTTCGCAATCTCGCGAAAGCCCTGCGCGAGGAGGGCTACGCCGTGGACACCGCCGCCAATGGCGACGACGGGCTTTTCAAGGCCGAAACCTACAACTACAACGCCATCATCCTCGACATCATGCTGCCCGAACTGGACGGATGGGAGCTGCTGGCGCGATTGCGAAAAGAAAAGAAAACGCCCGTGCTCATGCTCACGGCACTCGATGCGCACAAAGACCGGGTGCGCGGACTCGATGGCGGCGCGGATGATTATCTCATCAAACCTTTCGATCTCGACGAATTGCTCGCACGCGTACGGGCGTTGATCCGTCGCGCCGCCGGGCAGTCACAATCCAGTTTCCAGATCGGGAACGTGCATGTAGATACGCGTTCCCGCGCCGTCTCACTTGCGGGCCAGCCCGTCACGCTGACCGCACGCGAATACGCCATCCTTGAATACCTTGCACTGCATCGGGGCAAAGTCGTTTCCCGAACCGATCTTTACGAACATCTCTTTGACGAGTCCGACGACACGCTCTCGAACCTTGTGGACGTTCACATCTTCAGCATCCGGAAAAAACTTGGCCCGGAACTGATCGCCACGCGGCGCGGCCAGGGTTACTGCATCGAGAATTGAGCATGTTCACCAAATCCATACGCTCAAAATTTCTGCTCTGGCTGGGTTTTCTTCTGATCTGCCTGTTGATCGGATTTGGTGTGACAGCCTACAAACTGTTTTGCACGAACCAAAACCACCAGATCTATGAGCAGTTACAGCGACGCCTCTCCGCCATGAGCAGCGACCTGAGCGGCGGCACGCGCGGACGCCCGTTCGGTGGGTTCGACGGCCCTGGCCGCGGCAAATTTGAAGATGGGCCATCACAAAAACCGCCGGATCAAGCCGACAATTGTGATACGAATTCTCCCGTTCAATCCGACGGTTTCAAGCAGGAGGCCGGAGAACCCAAACCGTTTCGTTCACGCCACGGACACTTTGACGATTTTTTCACCCCGCCTGAACCAGGAGAACGTCGCGGCCCGCCTCGTGACGAACCTTGGGGAAAACGCGAACCTCGTTTTGAACCGGGCGGCCCGGATGCCATGTCTTCGCGCAGCGAACCGCCAGTGGTCAAACTCTCCGCCGAAGTTCTCGATCTGTTTGATCAGTCCAACACCAATGCCTTTTATTTTGCCGTCTGGAACCGTGCCGGAATCGAACGCGCCCGATCCAGCAACGCGCCGGTTGATCTCCAAATCGTTTCATCTGTCGAACGCAGCAGCGGCCCGCAAATCCGCGCTCACGGTGAGTTCCTTGAATCTTACCTGCAACACGCGGTGGGTTATCGCGTTCTGGTCGGGCGTTCCATCGCTCCCGAACTCGCCGCGCGCCGGCAGTTTGCGTTCTGGCTGGTTGCAGCCGGTGGCGTCGTTCTGGCCCTGGGCTTGTGCGGCGGCTGGTGGCTGACCGCACGGGCGTTGCGGCCGGTGAAGAATATCAGCGATGCCGCCACGCGCATCTCCGCAGGCAACCTCGCCGAACGCATCAATGTTTCCGAAACCGACAACGAACTCGGCCAGCTCGCCGCCACGTTGAATTCCTCCTTCGCAAGACTGGAAGCCGCGTTCGCCCAGCAAAAGCAATTCACCGCCGATGCCTCGCACGAATTGCGCACGCCCCTGGCCGTGATGATTTCCGAGGCGCAAACAACACTGGCCCGCCCACGCAACGCCGGGGAATATCGCGAGACAGTCGAGGCATGCCTCGACACGGCCCAACAGATGCGCAAACTCACAGAATCACTCCTCGAACTGGCACGGCTGGATTCAGGACAGGAAAATTTTCAGCGCACACCGTTCGCCCTGGATCAACTCGTCCACGAGTGCGCCACACTGCTCAAGCCGCTGGCCGCCGAACGAAACATCAAAATCGAAACCATCCTGATGATGACGCCCGCCGCCGGCGACGCCGACCGCATCCGTCAGGTCGTGACCAATCTCATCTCCAACGCCATTCATTACAACCAGCCCGGTGGATTCGTGCGCATCTCAACGCACAACAACGGGAACGAAGCCGTGTTGATGGTCGAGGATTCAGGCGTGGGCATCGCGCCGGAGAAATTGCCGGATGTGTTCAAGCGATTCTATCGCGCCGACAAGGCCCGCGCCCGCGCCAACGGCAACAGCGGACTGGGGCTGGCAATCTGCAAGGCCATCGTGGATGCACACGGTGGAAGCATCGAAGCCGCGAGCGAAAACGGCAAGGGAACGAGGTTCACCGTTCGCCTGCCGAAATGACACTGGAACGCTCAGGCCTGACGCGGAGACGCCAGCGGATTCGCACGCTCCAATTCGGAGCGATTTTCCAGTTCAGCCTGCACCAAATCCGCAACCATCGAGTTGAAATTCCACGTCCGCTTCCAGCCCAGCTCGGTTTCCGCCTTGCGCGTGTTTCCGCACAGACCGTTTGTCACCTGTTGCTGGCTGCTGGTGCGGGCCGTTGTTTTGACGAACTGTTTCCAATCCAGGCCCGCCGCGCGAAATGCTGTCGCCACAAAATCCTCGACCCGCTTCTTCACACCCGAAGCGAAGATGTAATCGCCCGGCTTCGATGCTTGTAGCGAAAACCACATCGCATTAACGATGTCGCGCGCATCGCTCCAATCGCGCTCGGCACCAAGGTCGCCAAGTTGAAGCTCCTTCGCTTCGCCACGCTTGATGGCGGCCACTCCGAGACAAAGCCGGCGGCTCAAATAATTCGGCGGACGCAACGGCGACTCGTGATTGTAGAGCATCCCCACGCTGACGAATTGCGAATACTTCTCACGATGCAAGCGCCCGAATTGATCTCCCGCAAGCTTTGCAATGCCGTAGGGCGTCACGGGCTTCATCAATGTGGATTCGCTCTGCGGCGTCTCGACGGGTTCGCCGAATACTTCAGCCGAGGACGCGAGAAATATTTTCGCGTCGGGGCAGATTTCGCGCGCGGCTTCAAGCAGGCGCAACGTCCCGAGCGTGATCGAGAGCACGCTTTCCTCGGGCACGAGGAAACTCTGGCGCGAGTCCGTCAGACCGGCGAGATGATAGATTTCGTCCGGCTTCGAGGATTTAAGAAACCGCACGAGCGAGAACGGATCCTCAAGCGAGCCGGTGGACCAGCGCACTGCGTTGAATTCATCCGGTGGATAACGGCGGCGCAACGCGGGTTCTTCACGGTCGAACGGAAATTGAAGCAGCCCGTGGACTTCGTAGCCGCGATTGAGCAGGCCGCGCGCGAGGAACGTGCCGTCCTGTCCGGCGACACCCGTGATGGCGGCGCGTTTCATCATTTGCCAACCAGATGCACCTCGGGCATCGGCAGCAGAAATTTTCCGCCGCGATTCAGGAAGTCCTCCTCGCGTTTCTTGAACTCGTCCATGAAGTGCCATGGCAGCACGAGATAGTAATCAGGTTTTTGTCTGCGCGAATCCTCCTCCGAAATGATCGGAATGTTCGTGCCGATGGTGCGCGTGCCATGCTTGATGGGATTGCGGTCGGCGATGGCAGGCACAAGGTCGGGTGTGACGCCGATGTATTGCAACGTGGTGTTGCCTTTGGTCGAAGCGCCGTAACCATGAACGAGCTTCTTCTGCTTTTTTGCTTTCGCAAGAAATGCGCGCAGGTCTTTGCGAATCTTCTCGATGTTCTTTCGGAACACGGCGTAAGGTTTGTCCGTGTCCAGCGCCATCTCGAACTCCTCGACGCGGAGCTTTTGCGCACGGGCGCGGGCTTCGGCGCTGGGTTTCGTTTTGCCGGCGTGACCCACACAGACGCGGAAACTGCCGCCATTACAGTCGTTGAG
>CAZFNB010000185.1:0-5623 GCA_964520235.1 uncultured Bifidobacterium sp.
GGGCTTGAGCCAGATCACGTCAATCAACGTCACGGTGTCCATCACTTCCGCCGACCAGTTCTGCGGCGGCAATTGCGGCACGGTGAGCATGGCAAAGTTTTCGCCGTGGCAGGTGCGATGCCGGTCATTGCGGGCGACATGGACATCGTATTTTAGCGAGCGGCCAATCTTGATGAGCAGATGTTGCATCCGCGTGTGCTCGGATTCTTCTTCTTGCTCGGCCAGGACATCTTTGTGGCGGGCGCGAGCGACTTTCTCCGCTTTCTCTTTTGCGTCTTACAGCACGTTCTCGGCATTCCCCGCAATGACGAGGCGTCCACTGCCGATTTCAAACAGCAGCCCGGCAAACGCACCAAGGTCTTTGGAAAGGTGGTCGCGAACGACTTCGTTTGTGCGAACGATGACTTCGCGCATCTCCAGGTAGCTTTCCCATGAGCCGAGTTTTTTCTTCGCGGCGAACAGCGCGTTGAAGCCGTTCACCATCGCCGTGTTGAAGGGCGGCACAAGTGTCGGGTGCAAGAAGTAGATGATGCTCGCCACTGCCGGACCGAGTCCTTTGATTTGCGCCGCACCAAGGCGGCTCATTTCGGCAAGCACTTGGTCTTCGCGACTCGCGGCAAGGCACGCTTGCAGGAATGCGCCGAATTTTTGTTTGTTGACCTGATTCTCGTAGATGTCGGGAATCCGCAACTTGGGCTTCCAATAAAACGGATGCGCCGCGCCCTCGAAGACCTGCTTCTGCTCCGTGATGGCCGTGAGCACGAATTCGAGCGGCGAGCCTTTGAAGTCGTTGGGAAAAGAACCTGCCGCGATGGCGTCCACGGTGTCCTTCACGCCGCGACGGATGGCCCGGAACGCCTTCATCCGCTCCTCGCCATTGATGAACCAAGTGCTGTAAACCGACTCCGGGTCGGCTTTATAGCGGCCAATCAAATCCAGCAACGCGGTCGTATCCATGCCGATAGTGAACCGGAAATTGCCGGGGCACGCCAGCCGCAACAGATTGAACTTTCAGGCCGAATCAGTGTCGGATTTACGCGCGCTGAAGCGGTAAAAAAGTTTGAGGGTTTTTTGGGGGAGCGGCGTAAAGATAGATGTGTTTTGACAACATTTTTTGTCCAGGCACAATCAATAGCAGTCCAGTCGAAGCATGAAGTTGCGCCAGACAACCTTGAGTCCGCTCCTCCGCTCGCTCGCGGCGGTAGTGCTGTTGTGCTGGGTCGCGGCGGTGGTGGCCTGCTCGACGCGCTGCCTGCACGAGAGTTCCGAGGCTGACCACATGGAGCAGGCGTCCGCCGCACACGGAGACTCGCACGGCTCGGACCAAGACTCGCACCACGACGATTCCTTCTGCACCGCGCTCCATTCGTTGACGCCGCAGACTTGCGGCACAGTCTTCGTCAAACCTGATTTCAGTCCGGCATTTGCCACGGAGTTTGTTGCGACGGCGCAAATCCCCACAATCACTCCGCCAGACGCGCTGATTTCCCGCCAACCGCCCGACCGCGAACTCCTCTCCACGCCCTTGGTGTGTCTTGGTCCGGCGTTCCGCAGCCAAGCTCCGCCCGTTCTTCTCTGAAGTGAACCAGTAGCGCACAAATGCGCTGCCGGACTCACTTTCTCCATTCGTTCCATGACTCTTCGTGTCATGGAGGAATTCCATTTATCCACCAACCAAAAATGAAACATGAAAACTTTGAAGATTTTGATCGCAATCGCCAGCTTCGCGCTGGCGGCAAACTCCGCGTGGGCGCATGAAGGACATGAGCACCCGGCAGGCAGCGGGTTGTTCGGTCTGCCGCCGGAATATGTCCACATCCTGATAAACCCAATGCCTGTTTATGGCATGGCAATGGGCGTTCTCGCTTTGAGCGCGGCGTTGCTTCTGCGCAACAAGACGGCACAAACCATCGGCATCGGGTTGGTGATTCTCGCTGCCGCCTCCGCGTGGCCGGTCGCGCACTTTGGACAGAATGCTTACAAATCCATTCGTGGTCAGTCGGATGACGCAGGACAGGACGCACTTGATGAGCACATGGAACGCGCTGACAAACTCGTTCTCATTTTTTACGCCACGGCGGTGCTCGGTGTCGTCGCACTGATCGGGCAAAAAAAATTTCCTAAGACCGCCACTCCACTTGCGGCAATTACGCTCGCCACCGCCGTTGCTTCACTTGGTGCAGGTGGTTGGATCAGCAAGGCCGGCGGGCAAATTCGTCACCCGGAATTCCGTCACATCGGAATGCCGATGGACGCCGACGAATCGCATCACCACGAAACCGAAACCAATTCCCTCAACACCACCAAATGATACCAATGACCAAACCCATACTGCTGCTGGCCGCATTGCCCTTGGCATTCGCCGGTTGCACCACCACGAATCCAAAAGCCGCGCTGGACGATGTGAACAAGACCGTAGCCGCGCGTCTCGGACAGCCTGTGAACGGCGTGGACACCGAGGCCGTCACCGCGTTGCTGCAAACCAATCTCACCGCGCAGTCGTGCGTGGCGATTGCGTTGCTGAACAACCGCTCGCTGCGGGCCGATTATGAGAACATTGGCATCTCGCAAGCGGACTTGGCGCAAGCTGCGCGCCTCAAGAATATCGAGATTGGTGGTAGCTGGCGTTTCCCCAGCACTCCGCCTTCCGCCGCAAACACGGAGTATTCCGTTGCCGCCGACTTTCTGGATTTGCTCACGCTTCCGGCGCGCAAGAAGATCGCCAAACGCGAACTGGAGCAGACGAAATTGCGTGTGGCCGACCGCGTCCTGCAACTCGCTGCGGACGCACAGGCGGCGTTCTATACCGCGCAAGCCAGCGAGAGCCTAGCAAGCCGCCTAGCAATCATCGTCGAGGTCAACGATGCGTCGGCGGATGTGGCGCAGCGGCAATATGACGCGGGCAACATCAACGACCTTGAGTTGCAAAACCAGCAGGCTTCCGCCGCCCAAGCCCGGCTTGATCTCATGCAAGCGCAGGCGCAAAGCCGCGCGGATCGAGAGCGGCTGAATCGTTTGCTCGGTGTCACCGGGCATCAACTCCATTGGACACTGGCGGATGAGTTGCCCGGTTTGCCTGCGATGGAATCGCCGCTGGATAATCTCGAATCGCTGGCAGTTAGCCAGCGACTCGACCTTACCGCGTTGCGCAGCGAGATGGAATCCATCTCCGCCGCGCTGAAGTTGAAAAAGAACACCCGCTTCATTCCCGGCGTGAATGTCGGCGTCCAGACCGAACGCGATACGGATGGTCAGCGCGTCACCGGCCCGAACTTGACCCTGGAGTTGCCGATATTCGATCAAGGCCAACCCGCCGTCGCCCGGCTTGGGGCGCAATACCGTCAGGCGGAACACAATCTTGCCGCGCTGGAGATCAACATCCGCTCCGAAGTCCGAGAGGCGCAGGATGCCATGCAGTCGGCGCGGAACACGGTCGAGCATTACAACAAGACCTTGATGCCGCAGCGTCAGAAAATCCTTCGCCAGACGCTTCTGCAATACAACGCCATGCAGGTCAGCACCTATGTGCTCCTTCAGGCCAAGCAGAGCGAACAACTCACCGAGCGCGGATACGTCGAGGCGTTGCGGGACTACTGGATTGCGCGGGCTGAGTTGGAACGCGCTGTGGGCGGACGCTTGAGCGGCGATCTCACGCCAACGGCTTCAACGAAGAAGGAAGAACCAGCGCCCGAACATCAACATCACAAACATTGAACCTTTAACCGAACTAAGAATATGAATCGTCGAAATTTTTTAACCGGCGCGGCCACGCTTGCGGGCGGCGCGTTGCTCACACGCCTGACTCCCAGCGCCATCGCCGCCGAACCGGGTAAACCTGCCGTCAGCACTGGCAAGACCGAGACGTTCAATCCAGGTGGACTTGGCTACAAGCCGGTCATCACGCCGAACGGCGTCACACTGCCGTGGAAAATGGTGGATGGCGTGAAGGTGTTTCACCTCGTTGCCGAGCCAGTGACGCATGAGTTCATTCCCGCGATGGAGGAACATCCCGCGCTCATCGCCGAGTGCTGGGGTTACAACGGGCGCGTTCATGGCCCGACCATTGAAGCCGTCGAGGGCGACAAGATTCGCATCTACGTCACGAACCGGCTCACTGCGCCAACGAGCGTTCACTGGCACGGACTCTTTTTGCCGAGCGGCATGGACGGCGTGGGCGGCGTTTCGCAAAAAGCCATTCAGCCGGGCGAGACGTTCAAATACGAATACACACTCAAGCAACACGGGACGTTCATGTATCACTCGCACCATGACGAGATGACACAGATGCAACTCGGCATGATCGGCCTGTTTATCGTCCATCCAAAGAATCCCAAAACGCCGCCGCCCGACCGCGACTACGCCATCATGTTGAGCGAATGGAAAATTGAAGTTGGCGCGCGGCGTCCCGACCCCAATGAAATGGTGGACTTTAACGTGTTCACGATGAACGGAAGAAGTTTCCCCGGCACAGAACCGCTGGTCGCGAAAGTGGGCGAGCGCGTTCGCATCCGCATCGGCAACTTGAGCACGATGAGCCATCACGCGATTCATCTGCACGGTTATTACTTCAAAGTCGTCGCGACGGACGGCGGCGAAATACCCGAAGCCGGTCAATGGCCGGAGACAACCGTTCACATGCCGACCGGCAGCACACGCACGGTGGAGTTCGTCGCCAACGCGCCGGGCGATTGGGTGATGCACTGTCACATGCTGCATCATGTGATGACGCAGATGGGCCATCAGTTCGGGAACGTCATCGGTATCAACACCGAAGGCATGAGTGAAAAAATCCGTAAGCTCATCCCCGGCTACATGGCGATGGGTGCGGACGGCATGGCGGACATGGCCGAGATGGGCATGGCCGTGCCGCCGAACTCGCTGCCGATGGTCGGCGGACGCGGGCAATACGATTACATCACGATGGGCGGCATGTTCACGATTGTAAAAGTCCGCGAGGAACTGCCCGCCAATGGTTCTGACCCCGGCTGGTATAAGTCACCACCCGGCACGGTTGCCGATGTCGCGCCCGCCGAGGACTTGAAACGTGATGGCATCGAGTTGCCGAAAGACCTGCCGAAGTCAGCCTCGCTGCGTTCATCAAAAGATGACGCATGGTGTGGCACGCCACCGAAAAAAGCGACTTTGCTGGCGAAGAACGATGTCAACGGACGAATCAAACTGCACTAAATCCAAAACACGAAAGGCACGATTATTATGAAAACGAAATGGCTGCTGACGGGGTTGCTGGCTGTGGCGCTGGGCGCTGCCACGCTTGGCTTGACGGGTTGCGGCAAATCCGAATCCGACCACGACGCCGACGGGCACATGCACGAGCACGGCGCAAACGCTGCCGTTCCTGACGCGAATCCCATCGCCCCCGCTCCCAATGCAGATTCAACCAACGCACCCGCCGCCGCGCGCGATCCCAACGCGACTCCGCCCGCTGCGGAAATAAAGCCCGCCCCGGCCAGGCAATACACCTGCGTGATGCACCCGGAAGTCGTGCAGGACGCGCCCGGCAAATGTCCGAAGTGCGGCATGAAGCTCGTCGAAAAGAAATGACCGGGAAACTTTGCCGTCAAAATGACGGCGAATCACCAACAACAAAACAAAAAAACAAACA
>CAZFNB010000186.1:0-5617 GCA_964520235.1 uncultured Bifidobacterium sp.
GCTGGTGTTGCTGAAGTTTCCGGATGCGCCCGCCACGTTCCGCAAGGGAGTTTTTCAAACGCTCAAGGATGAGCAGGAACACACGCGGCTTTACATCGAACGGATGAAGTCATGCGGCATCGAGTTCGGTGAACTGCCGGTGAGCGGTTACTTCTGGCGCTGTATCGCACCGATGGAGCACCCGATTGATTACGTGGCCGGGTTGTGTCTGACATTCGAGCAGGCGAACCTCGATTTCGCGCGCCACTTCGCGCGGGGCTTCGGCAAGATAGGCGACGGCGACACGGCAAAGTTGCTGGAAAAAATTTACCGCGATGAAATCGGGCACGTCGCCTACGGGTTGAAATGGTTCCGACGCTGGAAGAATCCCGGTGTCAATGATTGGGAGGAATTCTGCCGCGTGCTCAAGTTCCCGCTCTCGCCACAGCGGGCGAAGGGTTTCACGCTCAACGTCGAGGGTCGCCGCGCCGCAGGGCTGGATGAACACTTCATCGCGGAATTGGACGTCTATTCGCAATCAAAAGGCCGCACACCAGTTGTTTTCATTTTCAATCCGCTGGCGGAGGGACGTATCGCGGGCGGACGGGCGTTCAATCCCACCAGGCATCAGTCGCAATTGATGCACGATCTGGAAAATCTGCCGCAATTCCTGTGTCGGCAGGACGACATCGTGCTGGTGGAACGCAGGCCGACCGTTGAATTTCTCAGTGGCATCAAGCAGGCGGGTTTTCCGTTGCCGGAATTTGTAGAGCGTGGCGATCTGCGTTTGGGTGTCCTGGCGCAGCGCAAACTGGGCGGACTGCGCCCGTGGGCGTGGTCGCCGGACAGCGTGGAACTGCTTGCGCCGTTGTTCGCGAACGTCAACGCATCAAATCGGACGGCGGTCGGATGTTTTAACGAAAATATCGCGTCGCTTTACTCCAAGGCATGGAGCGCAGGCTTTTTGCGAAAAATTTTGGCGGGCTTTGGCCATGATGCTGACTCCGGTTCTGCAAAAACGTCGGCAGCCAGCCGCCAATCGTCAAACAATCCAGCCGTCGGCGACGGGCCATCGGCTGTTGAAACCTGGTTGTGTGGAGAGCAAGAGGTGGGCGTGTCCGTCAATTCGATAAACGATGCGCACGATGTCATCTCGGCCATCCGCGCCCGTGGCCATCACAAAATCGTCATGAAGGAGGCGGTCGGCCTCGCGGGCAGCAATGCGATGAGATTGTTCGAGCCTGATCTTCTGGAGACGCAACGGCGCTGGATGGAGAACGCGCTTCACGGAGGCGGCCAACTCATCATCGAACCGTGGCTGGAACGGTTGCAGGATTTTTCCGCGCAACTGGAGATGACATCCGGTGGCCTCAAGCTTTGCGGCTACACCGGTTTGATCAACGACGCGCGCGGACAATTCCTCGGCAACTTCGCCGAACCACATCATCGCACACGGATTCCTTCGCGCGTGATTTCCCTGTTTGCCGGGCCACCGGACATTTCGAGCCGGATGTTGCGGCTTTACGCCGGGATTTTTGAGTTGCTGGAAGCTGAGTTGAAGCGTGCGGGTTTTCTTGGCCCGCTCGGCATTGACGCCTTTGTGTATCGCGACGCGGGCGGTGCGGCGCGGTTGAAGCCCGTCGTCGAAATCAACCCGCGCTACACTATGGGCCGTGTGATGGTGGAGTTGATGCGACACGTAAGCCAGGGCAGCCACGGATTGTTCCGGCTGATGAATCGGGCGGGGTTACGTGCGGAGGGCGACAACGATTTTGAATCGCTGGCAAAAAAAATCCGCAGCCGGTTTCCGGTGAAGCTCGAAGGCGAACCCGTTGCGCGAATTCGTGAAGGCGCTGTCTGCCTCAACGATCCCGCAAAGGCAAAAGCTTGCCTGTCTGTATTTCAGGTTTCGATGCAACCCGTGCTTTGACGGACAAAGGGTCAACTTCTTAGCCTGGCGCGCACTTTGCCCAGCATGGTTTTCACAAGCTCGCGCAATTCCAGCGTGAGGCCCATGCGCCACATCAAACCAAGTCCTGCGATGCTCATGACCGCAACGTTGATGATCAGTTTCAGCAACGGCGGCATCCCAAACGTTCCCCACCACAACAACGCCACGACCGGCAGCAGCAGCACCAGGTAATCGAGCGCCGGACGCAACCAGCGGCCAAGGATTTCACCGGCACCCACATCGAGATAACGCCCGGCCCAGCGGAAACCGTAAGAGCCACTGCAAGCCAGATTGGCGACGATTGCGACCACGATGACTCCGGTCATGCCGAAATAGTGCCCGACAATCAACGAGCCGCCAACAAATGCCGCGCCTTCAAGGAAGTATATCCAGCGCATCCGCCCGATCTGTTTCGCGTAGCCGGACAGGCCGATCTGGCAGCGGGTCACACAGTTCAACAACAGCAGGGCACCGATCAAGGCATCGTTCCACCACGGCCAATCCGCCCCTGCCAGCAGCAGCTTCCATTTCTCAGGCATCCAGACGTGGAGGAAGCCCGAGTTGCAAACCGCCACGGACGCGCTTGCAAACACCGCCACGGACGCGGTGAGCAGCAGAACATCGCGATAGCGGCGCTTCAACGTGTCCCATTCACCGCGCACGATCATTTCCCCAAACGCACCGGCCGAGAAATCGAAAATCCTTTGAACGAACTGATACGCCATGGGAACGACCTTCGTTGCCACGGCCCAGACCGCGCCTGCCTCAAGGCTGACCGTGTTGGTGATGATCATCACCTGACTGCCGTTGAGGAGTTGCAGCCCCACGGAGAGCATGAACAATTCGTTGGCGAAACCGAAAACATCCTTGAACACTTTCCGGCTCAACCGTCCCCAGTTGTTTGATGCTGGAAACAATTTCAAACGTCGTACTGACCACAAATTTCCGGCCACTCCCACGAAAGCACTGACGAAGCTTGCCGCCAACAGGCTGTTCAGCTTCCAACCGAAATGGAACGTGACCCATTGCGTCGCAAAACCTGCCAGCAATTGCCAGATGGACGTGTAGTTGATCGAATCAAAACGTTGATGTGCCTGAAGCACGGCCATCAACACGCGACCGGAAAAAAAGAATCCAGCGATGATGCACGAACCGGCCACAAGCGTTTGAAACGGGGGCTGCAACTCCTCCGGCACTTTCGGGAAAAGCTGACGCAGGCAAAAACTCACCGCGATGCCACCGGCTGCGATGCACAGGCCCTGCGCCAGCAACACGAGGCTCCCGGTTTTGATGACCGCACCGTACTGGCCGTCCGAAGCGTCGTCCTTGTGATCAATGAGAAAGCGACCCACTGCACCCGTGATGCCCATTTCGATCAGCGTCAGGCAGCCCACCACCTGCACCACGTTCGCCCAAAGGCTGAATTCTTTCGGCGTCAGATAGTGCAGCGCCAGAGGTACTGATGCGAACGTGCAAACCGCGTTGCAGATGATCGCCAGATACCCCGAGGCCAGACTGAAAACCGCGCGCCGAGTCCGAGACATGAGCGTTAGACCTCCAATCCCCTGCCCTGTTCAGGGTGATCAGGCCCGACGATGCGTAGGGTGGAAATACCGGCTGTTACGGGTGTCGGGGTTTCGGAACACTGCATGGCGTCGAGAATAGGCGCGCACCTTCGTCCGCACAAGCACGCCGACTTCAAACTTGCGGATTGTTTTTGTGCGCCCGTAATCTCCCGCGCTCAAAATGAACATCGCACTCTGTCTCGAATACCGCATCGGCGAAGCCGGTGGCGTCAGTGTGCTGGTGTCCACGCTCATCCGCGAACTCGCGGCAGACCACCGCATCGTGCTTGTCTCGGCGGATGATCCGACAAGCATCGCCGCTTCAAAAGTCGCCGGCCTGGTGCAAAAACATATCCTGTGGTCGCCGCTCAACGACACGCGTGCAGCCGCTGAAACGCTTGCCGATGAGATGGCGCGCGCCGGCGTTGATCTCGCGCATTTTCATTTCGGCGCGAACTTTGCCTGGAACAACCGCCTGCCCGCACGCTGTCCCATTCCCACGCTCGCGCGACGTGGCGTGCCGGTGGTGACGACAATTCACATGGCGGTCGGCCTGCTTCACGGCTATTGCGGCCCGCAAAAGCCGTTTCTTTTCAAACTGGGACTGCTGCCGTTTGCATGGGTCAACAAACTTCGTGTGCTCGGGCATGTGCGCCGGGAGATCGCCGTGTCCCGTCAGGATTACGGGCGGCTGCGCCGCTGGTATTGGCCGGTGCGCGAAAAATTCTCGCACATCTACCATTCTCGCATCCAATCTGCCGGCGATGCGCCATCGCAATCCGCGCGCGACAGGATAATCCTTGGCGTCGGCCACATCGCGCAACGAAAGGGTCAACAGATTCTCGCGGAGGCCTTCGCGCTCGTCGCAAAAAAATATCCGGACTGGAAGCTGATGCTCGCAGGGCACGCCGTCGAACCGGCTTGCTTTCGCGAACTGGAACGAATCGCCGCGCGGACTCCCGGTCAGATCGAATTGACGGGCCCGCGCGACGACACACCTGAACTGATGCGCCGGGCCGCGATCTTCGTGCAGCCGTCGTTTCACGAGGGCCTGCCGCTCTCGTTGCAGGAGGCGTTGCACCATGGTTGCGCGTGTGTTGCCACGGAAATTCCGGGCAACACGGAGCTCGTCAACGCCGGTCGCAACGGTCTGCTCGTCCCGCCGGGCAATGTGCCGGCGATGGCCTCGGCACTTGAACAACTCATCAACGATCCCCGTCTGCGCGAAAAAATTTCCATCGCGGGCGCGGAGACGGTTTCCTCGCTCGGCATGACCGCCGCGCGCATGGCCGCCAAACACCGGGAGATTTATGCCTCCATCCTCTCCCAGACCTGACTTTGTCATCGTCGAGCCGCTGCGGACGAGTTGCGATTATTATTCGCGCGCACTCGACCGTGCCGGGCGCTTGCGTTTGCACTGCATCGGCACGCGGCGCGGCGTGGGCGGCGTGCGTCCCGAAGTCACCCGGCTCAAACCCGCGTTCGGTCTCGTGGCTTACGCGGGCGCAAAAGTGCTTTCCAACTTTCAGGCCGAGTCGCTTCGCTTCCGGCTGCATCCGTGGCTGGATCGCTGGGCCACGCGACAGTTGCGCCCCGGCGACAATGTCATTTCCAGCTACGGTTACGCGAACGATTGTTTCAGATCCGCCCGTGCGAACGGCGGCAAAACTTTTCTCGACGCGGGCAACTCGCATCCCGACAACTTCTGGGAAATTCTCTCCGCCGAATTGCGCCGCTGGAACAGCCCCTACACTCCTGTTGCCCGGCATCATTATGAACGTTCGCGGGCGATGCTGGAACACACGGACTTCATTCTTGCGCCCAGTTCGTTCGTGGCAAACTCGTACCTGCAACGGGGCTTTGATCCAAAGTGCGTGTTGCGGAATTCGTTTCCTCTGGACCTGGACTGCTTCACACCTTCGCCGGTGGCGCGTCCCAAGGACCGTCCGCTGACGATTATTTCCACCGGACGGCTTTCCTTGCGCAAGGGCACGCCCTACCTGCTTCAAGCGTTTTCGGAAATCCGCAAACGACACCGCTCCGCCCGGCTGCTGCTCACGGACGACATCGAGGACAACGTGCGCCCGGTGCTCGCACAATTCTCCGACCTGCCGGTTGACTG
>CAZFNB010000187.1:0-5613 GCA_964520235.1 uncultured Bifidobacterium sp.
CAGGCAATGGGGTGGTTTTGGAATCACGGGTTGATGGCTTGATTCGGACCATTGATGATTTGCGCGGCGTTGATTCAAAGAGACAGCCTCCTGTCACATCAGAAATTCTCGCCACCGAGTTTCGCATTCCGCATCAAAGCAGGACAAACTACTCCGCGCGGATCCATGGCTGGCTGATCGCACCTGCCACGGGCAAATATGAGTTCACATTGATCTCCGACGGTGTCTCGGAACTGCGGCTTGGCGTGGCTGGGGAAAGCGAGACCCGGTCGCTTGCTGAAATCCTTCCGCAAACCCCCTATGCCAAATGGCCGCACTCACACGAGGTGCAGAGTGCGCCGGTTTCGCTTGAGGCCGGGAAGCGGTATCGCATCGAGGTTTTACACGTTCAACAGGCCGGCAGTTCCGGCCTGACTGTGCGCTGGCGCAAGCCTGGCGATTCCGCCTCGGAAATCATCCCCGCCGCACAGCTTGCCAGCGAACCGCTGGACATATCAGGCGGTGAATCATCACAATTGCGCGCCAAAGGCGGAACGGGTTCTTGATTTCAACCGCGCTGCCAATTCCCACTTTTAATCCATGAAAATTCACACGTTGGACATCGCCATCATCGTTGGTTACTTCGTCACCGTGATTCTTGTCGGGCTGTGGGTTTCCCGGCGCGGAGCGAAAGATCTGGACTCCTATTTTCTCGGCGGCAAATCCATGAAGTGGTATACGCTCGGCATCTCCGACGCCTCCGGCATGTTCGACATCAGCGGCACGATGTGGCTCGTGACGGTACTGTTCCTCTACGGCTTGAAGAGCATCTGGCTGCCGTGGGTGTGGCCGACATTTAATCAGATTTTCCTGATGATGTTCCTGAGCGCGTGGCTGCGGCGCTCGAACGTGCTCACCGGCGCACAATGGATGCAAACGCGCTTCGGCACAGATCGCGGCGCGACGCTGGCGCATTTGAGCGTGGTGTTCTTTGCGCTGATCAACGTCATCGGGCTTTTGGCATATGCGTTCAAGGGTATCGGCAAATTTGCCTCTGGATTGTTGCCGTGGCATTTCACGACGCAAACCACCGGCGTCTTCACTGACGAAAACATCTACGCGATGATTCTCATGGGACTTACCTCGCTCTACGCGATCAAGGGCGGCATGGTCAGCGTGGTCATTACGGAGGTCATGCAATTCACCATTCTCACGCTCACGGCGCTCACCATCGGCGCGATCGCCATCATCAAAGTTTCGCCGGACATGATCGCCGGGAAAATTCCTGAAGGGTGGCTGACTCCTTTTTTCGGCAAGACGCTGGAGCTGAATTGGGATGGCATCCTCAGCACCGCCAACGCGGCGATCAAAGCCGACGGCAATGATTTCTTCTCGCTCATCTTCGGCCTGATGTTCTTCAAGGGCGTGCTCGCGAGTCTGGCTGGGCCCGCGCCGAACTACGACATGCAACGTATCCTCGCCACGCGCAATCCGCGCGAGGCCTGCCTGATGAACGGTATGGTAACGGTGGTGCTGATGTTTCCGCGTTACATGATGATTGCGGGCATCACGGTGCTGGCGCTGGCTTTCTGCATGCCGGAATTGCAAGCGCAGACCAAACCGGACTTCGAAAAAATCCTGCCAACCGTGCTGCAATACATCCCGACGGGCGTTGTCGGTTTCTTGCTCGCTGGACTTGCTGCCGCGTTCATGTCCAACTTCGCCGCCACGCTCAACGCTGCACCGGCTTATGTGGTGAACGACATCTACAAACGTTTCATCAACGCCAACTCGGGCGGCAAAAAAGAAGTCGCCATGAGCCGCATCGTCTCGTTGTTGTTTCTCGTCATCGGTGTTTGCTTCGGCATCTTTTCGAAGAGCATCACGGAAGTGATGATGTGGCTGGTCGGTGGACTTTATGGCGGCTACGTGTTGGCCAACGTGCTCAAGTGGTATTGGTGGCGGTTCAACGGCTACGGTTATTTCTGGGGCATGATGACGGGCATTCTGAGCGCGATGCTTGTGCCGGAATCGCCGTTCTTCCCCGGCTTCGCCAAAATGATTTTAGGCCACAGCGTCGCGAACACGCTTTATCTGTTTCCCCTCGTGCTCGGCATTTCAGTGGTCGGTTGTATCGCGGGCACGTTGCTGACCAAACCGGAGGACGACGAAGTCCTGAAGAAGTTTTACAAGACCGTCAATCCGTGGGGCGCGTGGGGTCCGATCCGCGCGAAGGTCATGGCGGAAGATCCCAACTTCAAACCCAACCACAATGCCACACGCGATTTGAGCAACGTGGCTGTCGGTATCGTGTGGCAACTCTGTCTTGTCGCGCTGCCCATCTACATCGTGTTGCACAAGTGGCATTGGGCGGGTGGTATCGCCGTGCTGCTCGCGGCGACCTCGGTCTATATGAAGTTCAATTGGTACGACAAGCTGGAGAAAGCCTCCTAACCCTTCGCCGAAATAATTATGAGACTCTCTGCGCTTTCATTCGTCGCAACCGCCCTGTTCGTCGCATCTCTCCGGGCAACAGCTTTCGAGCATTTCATCACCGCCAAAGGCGATCAGTTGTTCGAGGGTAAAGAGCCGTATCGGTTCATGTCGTTCAACATCCCGAACCTCACCTACACCGAGGACGACATGCGGTTCGCGCAGTTGAATCCGTTTCGCCTGCCGACGACATACGAAATTGATGACGCGCTGGCCACCATTCAACAGATGGGTGGTCGGGTGGCGCGCACTTATGTTCTTTCAGTCGCCAAAACCAATGATCCTGTCGGAATGCCGCGTCACATCCTCGCCCCCGGAAAGCTCAATGAAGAGGCAATGGTGGTGCTCGACGAAGTGCTGGCCTCCGCCAATCGTCACAACGTGCGGCTGATCATTCCGTTCGTGGATTTTGCCAGTTGGTGGGGTGGTATCACCGAACTCGCGGCGTGGCGTGGCAAAACCAAGGATGAATTCTTCACTGACCCGCAAGTGCGTGAAGATTACAAGCAACTGGTCGCACTGGTGGTCAATCGCGTGAACACCAAGACTGGTGTGCGTTACAAAGACGACAAAGCTGTGCTCGCGTGGGAACTCGGCAACGAACTCAAAGCTCCCGTCGCTTGGGTTCGCGAAATGGGACCAATCGTGAAGCAACTCGCGCCAAAGCAACTGCTAGCCGAAAGTTATTTCACCGCGAACGACAATCCCGGCGTGGACATCGTGCAGGATCACCTTTATCAGGGCGACCCGGAGAAGATGATCGCGCAAATCCACGAGAGCGTGAAGCGCGCGGCAGGCAAGAAAGTTTACATGGTTGGCGAGTTTGGATTTGTTTCCACCGAAGCGATGCGTGCCATCATGGATGCGACCATCAAAGAGCCGGCGGTCGCGGGCGGCTTGATCTGGTCGCTGCGCTTTCACAATCAAGACGGCGGTTATTACTGGCATCACGAACCGTGGGGTGGCGATTTCTTCAAGGCGTATCACTGGCCCGGCGGCCCGGCGGGGGCGGCGTATGACGAGCCACGCTTTATGAAGCTGGTCCGCGCTAAGGCGTTTGAGATCCAAAACAAGCCTGCGCCCGCGCTCGAAGTTCCCGCTGCGCCGGATTTGTTCAGCGTGACGGATGGCGGCATTGCGAACTGGCGCGGCTCCGTTGGCGCGGCAAATTACGAACTGCAACGCGCGAATAAATCCAGCGGCCCGTGGCAGACCGTCGCGTGGCAACTCACGGATGACGCCGCGTCCTATCGTCCGTTGGCAGTAGATGAATTCACGCAGGCTGGGCAGACTTATTTCTATCGGCTAATCGCCCAGAATGAAGCCGGAGCATCGAAGCCATCAAAAGTTTCCGGCCCGGTGAAGATGCGTTGCCGCACGCTGGTGGATGAATTTCAAAACACGTTTCTCATTTATCGCAAGGATGGCAAAGTGGAGTTGAAGAGCAATGACGCGCGCAACTACAAGGAGGATTGCCATCGCCTCTGGGGTGCGCCCGGCATGTGGATCGCGTACCAGATCACGGGCAAGATCAAGGCGGTGCGGGTGTATGCGTTTGACGAGAAGGGCGAGGCGGGTCTGCAATTTCACGCAGGCGTTGACGGCAGCAAAGGCGTGAAGCTCACCGCGCATTCGGAAACTTTTTATGCGGGTAAAGAGTTGTATAACTACCGCGCCCCGCGACTCTATACATTGGATTCATTGCCGGGCGATGCGTCCGGCCTGAGCATCGCGTTTGAGAAAGAGACGCAGATCAGCCGGGTTGAAATTGAATACGAATGACCACGCGTACCGCCACCGATCTCGCGCCCAAGCTGCGCGAACATCTGTTCGGCCATATCATGCCGTTCTGGTGCGGGCCGGCGCTGGATCACGAGCAGGGCGGCTGGATGGCGTGGCTCTCAAACGATCTTAAGCCCGACCGCACTCAACCCAAGGGACTCATCGTCAACGCCCGCATCCTCTGGGCGTTCTCTGCCGTTCATCAGGCCAAGCCCGATGCGCAGTATCGGCAGATGGCGAATCGCGCTTTTGATTATCTCATCAACCAATTCTGGGACGCCACGCACGGTGGGGCGTTCTGGCGGCTGGATGATTCCGGCAAAGTTCTGGATGACTCGAAGAAAATTTACGGCCAGGCGTTTTGCATCTATGCGCTGACGGAATTTCATCGCGCGTTCAAATCGGCGGAAGCGTTACAACATGCGCTTGCACTGTTCGAGTTGATTGAGAAGCACGCGCACGATGGCGAGTCTGGCGGCTACATCGAGGTTTGCCGTAACGATTGGTCGGAAGCCGGGCCGGACGCGCGGCTCAGCGACAAGGACATGAACGAGAAGAAGTCCATGAACAATCATCTTCACGTTCTGGAAGCCTACACGAATCTGTATAGCGAGACGCAGCATCCGCTGGTGGAACAGCGGCTGCATGAGCTGGTTCAGATATTTCTGGAGCGCATCCTCGACGCGCGCACCGGTCACTTGCATCACTTCTTCAACGAGGAATGGCAGGTGCGTTCGGACACTTACACCTTCGGCCACGACATCGAGGCGAGCTGGTTGTTGTGCGAAGCGGCGGAAGTGCTAGACGATCCTCCATTGCTGGCGCGGGTGCGCGAGGTCGCGCTGCTCATGGCCGACAAAGTTCTGGCGGAAGGCGTGTTGCCAGACGGCGGGCTGTGTTACGAGGGCAAAGCCGGGAAAATCATTGATGCCGGGCGTGAATGCTGGCCGCAGGCGGAGGCCATCGTCGGTTTTCTCAACGCCTATCAACTTAGTGGCGAACCAAAATATGTCGTCGCCGCCGAGCGTGTCTGGGACTACGTTGAACGCAATCTGATTGACCGCGTTCACGGTGAATGGTTCTGGCGCATCAATGAAGACGGCAAGCCCGACGCCAAGTTGCCAAAAATCAGTGAATGGAAAGGCCCGTATCACGTCTCAAGAGCCTGCCTGGAAACGATGCGCCGGTTGGGTTGACTCGTCGCGCCGTCGGTCAGGCCGATTCACATGAGTTCGTTCTGTAACATTTTTGTCGCGACTGTCGCTGCCGGAATTTTTTCCAGCACCAGAATCTTTGCGGCGGATGCCGGCGGCGTGGCGGAATTCCGCAAGGACATCCGCCCGTTGCTGGAGAATTATT
>CAZFNB010000188.1:0-5604 GCA_964520235.1 uncultured Bifidobacterium sp.
CAGCCCGGGTGGACGCCCTGCACGATCCGCGAATCGAATCCCTCGCCTTGGAGCCAGACCAATGGACTCTTCCGCACACGCTGGCCGAAGCTTTCTCCACACTCACCGGCGGTCGGCTGGGATTCAAATACCTGCCTTCGGATGTCGCCGCGATGCTTCGCGAGATCGCCGCCGGATTCAACCTCGTGGAATTGGATGCCAAAGAAACGCTGGCGGCGTTGGACGAGGCCGAGAAACGTGGCGTGCGCGGCGGACGTGTCCATGATTGGATGCACGCCCGCGCCGCGAAGAAAGCAGACGTGAGGTTGTTATTGACGGACAACCTCAACGACTTCACCGGACTGGAAGACGGTTTTCAAATCGGACCACCGTGAAATTGTTGAAAGCATTGCTGGAACTCCCCGTGCGCGACATTGACATCGAAGAAGTCCCCATCGAAAACGTCATCCGCCAGATTTTTGCGCGATAAACGTTTCGAGTATGGATAAACAGTTTGAGCATGTTTCAACAAAACGGCTACATAGTTGTGTGGTGTTGATAGGATTGGTAGCAGTTGTGTTAGCTACGTTGTTTCTCGTAGCTAGGCAAAAAAGAAAAGCCGATGCTCTGAATACTTTTCGCCATCTTGAAGCACTAATACAGTCGAACAAATGGTCGGAAGCCTTTGAAATAGCTGGGCCGAAATATCGTGCTTATGCAAACATTATTAACTTTCGCGGAGATTTTGAGTATTTGACCAACTATTCCTCCCAGTATGTTGAACGATGCGAAGTTGTTGGCCTTTGGAAACTGATGCAAGTGCGTTTGGAATCAATCAACCAAACTGGTTGGGGAGTTTTTATTGAATTTGAAAGAAAAGGAGACATCTGGCTGATTCGTGATGTTGGCAGGTGGACTGATGACGATTTATAGATTTGTAACGCCATGAAACACCTCACGGAACATCTCTGGTTCGAGACGCCGCACCGGCGGGATTATCTCAACATCACTGACGTTCCGGGCGCTCAAACCCACGGCTTGATTCGTTTCTGTTGCCGGACTAGAGTGCGGCCATGAGCGTGACTCTGGACATCCCGGATGATTTCGCCCGGCGACTGGAAACCCAGCCGCAGGCGGCGGAAGCGGAGTTGCATCTCGAACTCGCCGTGGCCTTGTATCGCGCCGGCAGTTTGCCTGTGGGCCGGGCCGCCGGAATCGCGGGCGTGAGTGAACCCGCGTTTGCAGAAATTCTCCGGCAGCGTCGCGTGCCCATGCCGTATTCCCTGACCGATCTGGAACACGACATCGCTTATGCCGGCGGTCATCGTTGATTCTTCGGTGCTCATCACGCTGGCGGCTGGCGAACAGTTTCATTTGCTACGGGAAGCTGCGGTATTAAAGCAGGCGGGCGAAAGTTAAGCGGCATCTGCCATGAAACACCTTACCGAACATCTCTGGTTCGAGACGCCGCATCGGCGGGATTATCTCAACATCACGGACACCGTCGCCCAACTCGTCCGCAAGAGCGGCGTGCAGGAGGGGCTTTGTCTGGTGAATGGCCGATGGCGCATCTCTGGCGCATCGGCACGGATCAAAAATGATAGGTGAGTTTCACCCTGAAACTGCGCCCGTCCTGCCGGAGGACATCCTGCAAATGATCTCCCGCGCCCGGATATCCATATTCTGCATCGAGCAGATTGTAAACACTCACGGAGACATCCAGCCCCTTGACGATTTCCCGGCTGAACAGCGTGAAATTGGCGATCACAAATCCATCGGCACGCTCACCGGCAAGTGTGCGGGTTGAACTCTGGCATTGGAGTTCAAGACCGCCGAAGACCTTGTCTTTGTAAAGCGGTGCGATGATGTTGAGCTTGCCCAAATGACGCGGAGAGCTGGTCAACTCCTGATTCAAGCCGTCCTCGGCATGTTGAAGCGTGTAACTGGCCCGGGCCATCAGGCCGCAACTGTATTTGGCCTCCAGCTCAAATTCGATCCCCTTGGCGCAGACCTCGTCAACATTCTCAAAAAGAAGTTCGTCAGCGGGCGTGGTGATCTGCGTGATCATATCCTCAACGTCATAATGATACGCGGAGATGTTCAAGCGGTAATCGCGGGCGAAGTATTGTTCGAAGACCAATTCATACGTCTGAATTTTTTCAGGCTGCAAATCGGGCTGGTTGTCGAAGTAGAACCGCTCGTACGGATTTGGCGCGCGAAAAGCCGAACCATAGAGAATCTTGAACGCCGAACCCCGCCACGGATTGTAGATCAAACCCATTCGTGGATTCAGAGTGCTGCCGAAACTTTCAAAATAAGTGTCAAAACGAAGTCCGGCGTTGAACAACAGATTGGTCAGTATCGCCACTTCCGCCTGTGCAAACAGGCCCAGTGTCCGTCCGTTTCGGTCATCCTTCAGCGTGTAGGTCCGGGGCAGAACATCATCGTACGCAAACTGGTATTCACGGATGTCTTCCCGATATTCACCTCCGATAACAAGCGTGTGCCGGTCATACAATCGTTCCGTCAACTGCCACTCCGTACCAACCCAATCACCAACGACACCGTCCTTGTTGACAACCCGATCCATCGGATCCCCGGGCAGCGCGTAATTGAATGGATACGAACCGTAGTACTGGTAGTTGTCGTAAAATAATCTGCCAGTCAAACGCGTGTCCTCGCTGAAAGCGTGATCGTATTTCAAATCCACATACGCTCGATAGTCGGTTGTTTCTTCCTCCGGGTCGTTGAACATCGTCCCATAGGAGGCCGTTGGAATCTGTTTGTGCCGGTGGCTCAAAAAGCCGGACAACGTAAATTCCCGGTAACTCGCGCTTGAGAACAGGCTCAACGCAGTTTCATCATCCAGACCATCCGCAACGCCGTTGTTGGTCGCACGCTCGTCAGCGCTGATTCGTTGATCAAACTCGGGAAAGTACAGGTGATCCTTCCCTTCGCTCGTGTAGTAAGAGCCTGACACCAGCCATTCCAGGCCGTTCCTGGATCGCCGGCCAAAACTGAACTGTCCCTTGTACGAGTCAAAACTGCCGGCCTCGACCGTGGCTTCAGCGCCATTCAATTGACCGCCACGCTTGGTCACGATGTTGATGACACCAAAAAATGCGCTGCTGCCGTAGATCGAAGAACTGGGGCCGCGAATGACTTCAATGCGATCTATCAAGTTCACATCCACCGTGCCCTCGCGAGCAATGAAGGGTTCATCGAAGATGTTATCATTCATCCGATGACCGTTGATCAGGATCAGCACGCGTGTGTTGTAATCGCCCGGACGGAGAAATCCCCGGATGCCGAGGTAGGAATAATTGCGATCATCGGACACATACAAGCCGCGCACACTTCGCAGCACGTCGGCCAGTGTCCGGTGACCTGATTTCCTGATTTCGTCGGCTGTGATGATTGACACCGATGAGGGTGCCTGCGTCACTTTCTGTTCATATTTTGAAGCGCCATAAACGGATTCCACTTCAATCTGCACCAGTTGTTCGATGCTCAATTCGGCAAGGTCCGGCGCCGGCGCCGAAACAACAGACTCGGCCGCCCGTCCAGACCAAGCGACCATGGCGACAACGATTGCTGCAACCACGACTGGTTTGCGCCATGCAGTCATGTTGCAAATTAGGTTCATACCGGTCTTCATGGTGAATTCTCCTTCTGAACTCGCGCCACGCCGAGGAGTTTGGAACTGATCTTGAGACGGACGCGATTGGCGGATGTCAGGTTGACGTGCAATGAAATTCTCTTCTCTTCCTTCGCGAGATTGATGATTCCACCACCCGAAAGAAAACCCTCGTCCTCACCGACAGTCAAAACCGGGGCGTTGCCCAGCTTTTGAAGAATGGACGGCGCACGCTTCAATTCATCATCACCGATGAAAAGAATGTGGCAGGCATCCGAACCGTCCTCGTCCTTGTTGAGATTTTTGATCACCAACGGGTGACCGTTCACCGTCTTGGCAGCGACCATTTTCTCAAGCTCATCACTCATCCCGCCACCTCCGAGCACGGCGATGACAATCGGACTGTTTGTGTCAGGCAAAACGGCGCTCGGCCACTCGACGTATTTTGGGAAACTCAACAAAAATGCCGCCTTTAATTTTGCCTCGGGCAGAACGGCAACATCCGGGGCAGCACCCGTGATTCCCGCACAGCACAACAGCAACATCATCAGGAGCGTTACCCGCGAAAGTGCATTCGAGGATGCCTCAAAAGCAGCACGTTGCCGTATCTCAAGGCGCATCCGCGCTGTTGAGACACAACATGAACGAACGAATCGCTCGAATCCCAGATTCATTGCCTGCAGAAGAGAATGGCTTCTACCATGGAATTATCGGCTGTGAACGGCGTTTGCTTGAGGGAGGGAGAATCCAAAAGGCACAACACTTTTTGGCCGTTTGATTCAGTTCTGATGCTGCCTGATGTCGTGGAATAGCCCGTTGGAATCAAAAACCGGCGGGCTGTCCACAATGCATCAAAGCAAAATCCCCGCGACCGTTGCAGTAAGGTAACTGGCCAGCAGACCGCCGATCATCGCACGCAGGCCCAGCTTTGCTAGATCAGCACGACGCGATGGCGCAAGCGAGCCGATGCCGCCTATCTGGATGGCAATGCTGGAAAAATTCGCGAACCCGCACAGCGCGTATGTGGCGAGCGTGAAACTGCGCGGGTCGAGCTTGTCGGTCATTTTACTCAGGCTGAGATAGCCGATGAATTCGTTGAGCACGATGCGTTCGCCAAGAATCGTGCCGATGGCGAGACAATCCTTGGAAGGAACACCCATGAGCCATGCAAACGGACAGTTCAGCCAGCCAAACAGCGTTTGCAGCGGCGCATCGTTGTGAAATCCGATCTGCCGCAATCCAAGGCTCGCGAGATAATTCGCCAGCGCGACGACAGCCACAAACGCAATCAACATGGCCATAACGTTGATCGAAAGCATCGCGCCGTCGCTGGCACCACGACACAGCGCATCAAGGCCATTTGTGGTCTCGCGCGGAATCTTTGCGGATGCACCCGCAGCCGTTTCGCTTTTCTCGGATTCGGGCAGCATCACTTTCGCGACCAGCAACGCAGCGGGCGCACTCATCACGGATGCCGTCAACAAATGTCCCGCTGAAACGCCGAACGACACGTAAGCTGCAAGAACGCCTCCCGCAATCGTCGCCATGCCACCTGTCATCAGCGCGAGGATTTCACTCCGCGTCATGTGCGGCAGATAAGGACGGATGACCAGCGGCGCCTCTGTCTGACCCATGAAGATGTTGGCGGCGGCGGCGAGGCTTTCGCTGCCGCTGGTGCGCATGAGGCGCTGCATCACCCATGCCGTGCCTCGCACGATGAGTTGCAGAATGCCGTAGTGATAGAGCAGCGAAGATACCGCTGCGACCAGGATGATCGTGGCCGTGACGGTGACGACAAAAATGAAGCCGTTGCCCGGGCCGAGTTTTTCGGAAAGCAGGCCCGTGTTCGCCAGCGGGCCGAAAACCATCTTTGCGCCCTCGTCCGCGAAGCCGATGAGTTTGGAAACGCCGCGTTGGAAGAAGTCGAATACCGCCGCCCCAGGCACGGTTTTCAGGATGAGCACACCGAAAACGAACTGCAAACCCAG
>CAZFNB010000189.1:0-5595 GCA_964520235.1 uncultured Bifidobacterium sp.
GATAACCCTTGGCCGCCGATTCGCCGACGATGAATATGCGGAAGACATTCGAAGGTTTCGGGTCAATGAACTGGTATTGCTCGTTGTAGCCGGGACGGGATTTGTTCGCGAAGAAGTAGCTGATGGCGCCCGCCTGATCCGTGATTATGAGAGAGCCTCCCGTAACCGGGCCGGCGTTGCGCATCACTGGAAGATTGCCGCCGAAACCGGACAGCCGCAGCACGCCTTCAATGACGAACAGCAGTGCAACAGGCAGACACAGCATCACCACGATAAACGCGATTCGTTTTCGCGGAGCAAGGGCGGGCAAAGGTTGCTGCTGGATTTTCCTGCTTTTCATCGGGCTGGTCTGTGTGTCGGTTGTGACCGTAGCTTGACCCAGGCGGATTCAATTCAAAACACCAAAAAAGCCGTTGTCTTCAGGACAACGGCCATGAAATTGTAAGTGGACGTAACTTACTTGAGGTAAGTGGTGCGTTCGGCGAGCCAGGTCAAATCACCATTTGGTGGAGGGTCGGCGCGGCTGCCGGGTGGACTGTTTTTGTCCAGGACTCGCAGGTCTTTCCACTTTTTTGTGATTGAATGGCCGTCTGCGAATGACAGTCCTCCGGAGTTGTTATGTTGGGATCCGGGAAAATCATACCACTTTAAAGTTTCATCGGGTTTGACGACGAACCAGCCGTCGTTGATTTTTCTCTGGCCATCCGGTCTTTCATCAATAGTCACCCAGGTTTCAACCGGATTACGAATGTCTGATTGCTTTCGAAAATAGGCGTAAGCTGTGTTGAGAAGTCCCTCGTCCCTGATTGGGTTCATCCACGCATTCATGGACATGCTCCTGATGTTCGGGGGATTGGCCCGGTCGCCGGGACACTTGTAGATTTCAACGGATTTCAAGTATGGAAAAAGCAGGCCGTTGCGGATCAGGTTCAAGTCCGTGCCGTCCGCGTTACCAAGAACCCAGTTTGATTTCTGCTGTCCGGGTTGAGCCAGAGGATCGTTCGGATCGGTCACGAGTACTTGCTGGCCTCCTGTGCGAACAATTTTGTCGTCGTTGTCCCCCGAATATAAAAACCATCCCAACTGAAGTTGCTTCAGGTTGTTCATGCAGTGGATCGCCTGGGCCTTTCCTTTGGCCCGGGAGAGGGCGGGCAGCAACATGGCTGCGAGAATGGCAATGATCGCAATGACGACCAGCAGTTCAATCAAAGTAAACGCCCTGTGCTGTGGAATTGACGTCTGCCTCGCGCTGTATTCGGGAATCATTTTCATGGTTGATGGTTTGAGATTCGATGCAAAGATTGGTGGCGATAGTTACTCTCTTTTAATACACGCGTCGCGTTTGCGGCTGATGAGACAAACTAGCATCTGAGCGAGGGCGCGCAAAACCGCATCTTTGTGTGGTGAACGGGAATTCAAACCTCGCACAAACATGCGGTGGACTGTGATGGTGACGATGCTAGTTTCAACTCACGAACTCATGACCGATTGCTGCCATGAAACGCATTGCGGTCGGCGTGAGAGTTAATCCAACCAAACCCAAAAGATATGAAAAAGAAATTAATGGCGATGGTCGCCGTGACTGTAATTACAGTTTGTACCACCTCCCGGGCCGCTCTCTATACAGACACCACCGGTGACGAATTCACAGGCAATCCGCACATGGACATCACTTCCGTTGAGGTGACGAACGATTTTGCGAGTGTCATTTTCAAGATCAATCTGGCTGGCGACCCCGTGGCCGTGAACTGGGGCAAATACTGCATCGGCATAGACACCAATGCGGCCACCGGCGACATAAGTGCGCAAGGAAATGGATGGGGCCGCAAAATCAGCATGAATCCAAACGGCATGGATTACTGGGTTGGAACCTGGGTGGACGGTGGAATGGGAATAAATTTTTATGCTTTCGACGGTGCTTTCTGGAACGGGGTGGGTGGAGGTGGCACATCAATCTCAAAAACGACAAGCAATGTGACGATTACATTGCCCCTCGCCGGTCTCGGTAAAGCCTACGGCGAGAGCTTTGATTTCGACGTTTACACGACTGGCAGTAACGCGGATCCCGCCATTGATTCGCTTGCGAATCCAGCCCAGACGGTTGGTTCCTGGTCTGACTTTTATTCAAGCAGCCTCGTCAATACTTATACAATCGTCGTGCCTCCAATTCCCTCGACGAACAACGTGACATTTTTTGTAAACATGGAAGAGCCCATCATGGAATTCGAGACCGCAATAGGTGATGGTTTGAACACCAACAACCTCGGTAGTGGTCCAGGGCAGGAACAAGTGTTTATCCGAGGTAGTTTCAACGGCTGGGCGAGTTCCCCTGATTATGAACTCATCCACATCGGCAATAATTTGTTCAGCAATACAGTCAAAGTGGTGCAATATCTTGGCCAGCCTGTTACTTACAAGTTTTTCTCCTCGCCGCTTCTTGGCTATGAATCTCCGGTTTCGACCTGCGGTGCAGACCGGGCGTTGACGATAACCAACCTCAACCAGACTGCGCCGACGGTCTATTGGAGTGACCGCAAGTGGAGCGATCCCACGGTGTCGGTCACGCTGGAGGTGGATATGTCATTGATGCGAAATTTCGGCCAATTTGACCCTGATGCTGGCCATTCGGTGACATTGCCCGGAAGCATCAATGGATGGGACAACACGGCTGTGACGAACCAGCCAGGCACCGGGCCGAATACAAACATCTACAGCGTCACATTCACCCGCGCCCACTACCCGACCAATGCCTGTCCGAACTATTACAAGTTTTTCATCAAGGACAATCCATCCGTTCGCAACGGAGGTTGGGAGGCTCCGATTTCAAACAACGCTGGCGATCGGACTTTTGCATTCAGCGCGCTGAATTTAACAAATCGTTACTGGTACAATGATGAAAATCCCGCGTTCACCGTCACTTCAATACAAAAGCTTGACGACGATAGCGCCAAGGTGACATGGCAATCGTTCCCTGCTCGTGGTCCGATCACCACCGGCGGACAATACGCGATCGAATCGTTGGATACGTTGACTGGCGCGTGGACGACCAATGGAGTGGTGGGATCCACCACCAGTTCCAGCACGTTCACGAATACCGGACTGACAGGAACACCGACACGCTTCTATCGGGTTGGTTTGATCGGTCTGTAAGAATGGCGATGCGGGAGCGTCGTAAATCCGGCGCTCCCGCTTTATTTTTTTCTGCCCGTTGGCAAATTCCGTCTCGTCGAGTTGGCTGGATTGTTGTAACACGGACTCAAACACATGACAGACAACTTGCGACCAAGGGGCTTGAATTCCCGCTTAATCATGTTCTGCAAATCAGCCCCGCTGTTCGCTGCGATTTTTCTTTCAACGGCAACTTGCATCGCAAACGAACCTGTGGTGTCGCGCGTGGAGCCACCCGGTTGGTGGGCGGGTCATTCCCAAAATCCTGTGCGGCTGCTTTTGACAGGAAGAAATCTGTCCGGTGCGATAGTCGAACTGCCCGCGGGATTCTCCGTTTCCAATCTCGTCGTCAGCGCCAACGGCACGTACGTGTTCTGCGATGTGTTCATCCCCGCTGATGTCTCTCCCGGTGCGCGGGAACTTCGCGTGAAGTCTTCCGCGGGTGTGGCGACGGCTACGTTCAACATCATGCAACGGCTCAGTGAGCGAGGCAGATTCGCAGGGTTCTCGACGGACGATGTGATTTACCTCATCATGCCGGACAGGTTTGCCAATGGTGATTCGTCCAATGATGATCCCGCCATTTCGCCCGGGCTGTTGAACCGGGCGCGACCACGGGATTATCACGGTGGAGATTTTCAAGGGGTCATCAATCATCTGCCCTATCTGCGCGACCTTGGTTTCACGACAATCTGGCTTACGCCCTGGTATGACAACGTGAATCATTTCAACACGCGTGAGACATACACGCAGGCCAACCAGCGCTCGACGAACGGCATTGCCTCCACGGATTATCATGGCTACGGCGCGGTTGATTTTTATGGTGTCGAAGAGCATTTCGGCGACATGACAAAGCTGCGCGAAATGATTGATGCCGCGCACGCATCCGGGTTCAAGGTCATTCAAGACCAGGTCGCCAATCACTCCGGGCCGTATCATTCTTGGGTCAAAAACCCTCCCACGCCCACCTGGTTGAACGGTACGGAGGAAAACCACCTCGATAATTCATGGCAGACATGGACTCTTGCCGAGCGCAATCCACCACCAGACAAACTCAAATCCACCATCGAAGGCTGGTTCATCAACATCCTGCCCGATCTGAACCAGAATGATCCCGAAACCGCGACCTATCTCATCCAGAATTCACTGTGGTGGATAGGCATGACCGGACTCGACGCAGTGCGGCAGGACACGTTGCCGTATGTGCCGCGCGCGTATTGGGCAAGGTGGACGACCGCGCTGAAAAAGGAACATCCCCGCGTGACCATCCTTGGCGAGATGATGGATTCCAGACCCGGGTTGGTCGCATTTTTCCAGGGCGGACGCAAACAATTTGATGGCGTGGATTCAGGGATCGAGACGCTTTTTGATTTTCCACTTCAGTACGCCTTGCGTGATGTTTTTGCAAAGCGTCAGCCCATGACAAAACTGTCACAGGTGCTCGCGGCGGACGCGGATTACGTGAATCCCCGGGTGCTCGTGACGTTCCTTGGACTCCACGACACGTCGCGGTTCATGCACGAACCGGGGGCGACGATCGAGGGGCTTGAACTCGCTTTCACGTTCCTGCTGACCGCACGCGGCACTCCGATGATCTATTATGGCGATGAAATCGCCATGCGCGGTGGTGGTGATCCTGACAACCGACGTGATTTCCCGGGCGGCTGGGCTGAAGACAAACGCAGTGCGTTCGAGGCCGGGGGGCGTACTGTCGAGGAAGAACGCGTTCATTCCCACGTCCGAAAGCTGCTGGCATTGCGTCGCGAGCTCGAACCTCTGCGCCGTGGAGAGATGGTTCAGTTGAATTCGAGCAATGTCACCCATGCTTTTGCCCGTACAACCAAAGACGCCGGAGTGGTCGTTGCTTTCAACAATAGCGCGCAGACACAGACATTGGCTCTCGATCTGGGAAAGCTTGCATTCTCGCGGGAAAAGGAATTGTTCGACCGGCTCGGTGATGGCCGTGCCGCGCCGATTGTAAGTGGTGCCGTGACAGTGAAACTGCCTGCGTATTCGGCGGCGATTCTTTCCACACAGCCTCCGGAAGTCGCATCGAATCCTCAAAAACGGGATGCAAGCCTGAAGCCTGTTGAGTCCGGGAAGACCGGAGTTCAAGCTGATGCACGGCTATGATTCATCGTCCGGTGCGGACGAGACTGACACTCCTCGAAACCACCTGCCCGATTTGGAACTGGAATGCTACCCCTATTTTACTGATGAGGTTGCGAGGCGCTCATTCAAAAACTTTTCCAGTTCCGCCGCCTTCCTGAACCGGGACGTGTCGAAAACAATCTTTCCACTCTTGAGTTCACCAATCCCGCCGACTTCAGCTTCGCTTCGTACAATTTTTCCAACCTTGCCGATGGAACGGACTTCAGCGATGAGCCGGTCATCCACGGCGTCGCGGTGGATTGACGCACCAGCCGT
>CAZFNB010000190.1:0-5584 GCA_964520235.1 uncultured Bifidobacterium sp.
GCCCGGCCTGAAGCGTCCCGCCGTCACCTCGTCCAACTATGGCCCGGCCTGAAGCGTCCCGCCGTCTCATCGTCAACGCGGACGACTTCGGACGCTCGCGCTCCATCAACGAAGCCGTCATCCGCGCGCATCAGGACGGCATCCTCACCACCGCGAGTCTTATGGTGAACGAGCCGGACTGCGCTGAAGCCGTGGCGCTCGCGAGGGAAAACCCGAAACTCGGTGTCGGCCTCCATCTTTCGCTGCTTTGCGGACGCTCCGCATTGCCGCCGGAAAAAATCCCCGGCCTCGTCAACCAGCAAGGCGAATTCAGCGACAACCCGGTTGCCGTGGGCATGAATTATTTTTTCAAGCCCCGGTTGCGTGAACAGTTGCGCGCTGAGATTCACGAACAGTTCGCCCGTTTTCGCGCCACCGGTCTCCTGCTGGATCACGTCAACGGCCATCTGCATCTGCATCTGCACCCGGTCGTCTTGAAAATCCTGATGGACGACGCGCGCGATCTGGACATCCGGCACATGCGGCTCACGCGCGACTGCCTTCCGCTCAACCGCCGCATCGCAAAAGGACGATGGCTGTACCGCCTGTCGCACGCGCTCATCTATCGCTTATTGTCCGGGCGCGCGAGCGGGGAATTCTCGCGCCGCCAGATACGGCACACACAACTCGTCGTCGGCCTGCTTCAGGATTCGCGTGTGGATGAAGAGTTTGTCTTGAAACTTCTGCCGCTGCTGCCACCCGGCGATTCCGAGCTTTACTCCCATCCATCCCTCGACAAGTTTAGGCACGAGTTCGAGGCTCTCGTCAGTTCACGTGTGAAAGACGAGATCGCGCGCCTCGGCATCCGGCTCATCCGTTACCAGGACCTGTGATATGACAAAAGTTCTCATCATTCTCGTCATCGCGTTCGCGTTCGAAGCCATCGGCGTCATCACGCTCAAGCGCGGCATTGATCAGATCGGCCCACGCTACGCCGAGCGTAAAACCACGATGCCCGTCTGGAAGAACGTCCTCAAACTGATCGGCGACTGGTTCACCAACCGGAACATCCTCTTGGGCCTGCTGCTCGAAACCATTTTTTTCATCCTTCTGCAATACCTCCTCGGCCAGCGCGACGTGAGCTTCGTCTGGCCATTGACGGCATTGAGCTTCGTGATGACAACCCTGGCGGCGCAGTTCATCCTGCATGAGCGCGTGGATGGCTGGCGCTGGGGCGGGGTGGCGCTCATCGTCATCGGTGCGACGCTCATCAGTTACGGAGAACACTCGAAACCAAAGTCGCCTGCGTCCACGGAGACCTCCGCTACTTCGGCGCGATGACTTTGCTTAAAACTTCCGCGAGCCGCCGGGCCGCAAACCGGGTGTTCTTCTGCAAACGCAGCAGTGCGGGAATTTTTCCCGGCGACTTCGCAATCGCCCACGCCAGCTTGCCGTAGTTGATACTGAGGTCGGGGTTTGAAAGCTTGTTGAAGTCCAGCGGTAAATCTTCGTGAGCCGTGTCAGAAATCACACGAACCGTGGCGCAAGAAATCCCTCGCTCGCCACAGATGGCGTGAATGATTTCAGATTCCATCTCCACCGCGTCCGCACCGGTGGCATGACGCAACCCGCTTTTCTCTGCGCCGGTCGTGGCAATGAACGGGGCACAGAAGAACTTCGCCGGCCTCACGCCGACGAGCGATAACCGCCGCGCCAACGCTGCGTCCCGCGTTTCATAGACGACGTCGCCTGTAACAAGATCGGGATTCAGTCCGCCGGCAAAGCCACAGGTGAAGACGCGCTCCGGCACAATGTTCTCAAGAAAGTTGCGAAATTGCATTCCGGCATTTCGCTTTCCGATCCCGGTGATGAGAATGGAGATGTCTTTGCGCTCCGCACATCGTTGCCTGAACGCGCCTGCCTCGTCCGGCAGCGCAAAACACACAAGCGTGCTTTGAGCGGGCTTCGGGCTTTCAACCTCGTCCTTCACTTGATCCCCGCCAGCCGTTCCTTCCACACGCGGTGAAGTTCCACCGTCGCCCGCACATCGCGCAGGCAGTACTCGGCGATCTCGCGGAATTTGCCTTCGTTCATCAGCGTTGTCACGTCCATGCCGGTGACGCCATGAGCCTTGGGCGAGTCGATGCCGAACGCCTTGCAGTAAAAATCCAGGTTGAACTTCCGGGCCGCGCCTTCGCGTCCACTCACACCGTAAAACGTGAATTGCTCTGCCAGATCGCAGTGCGGTTCGGTGGCGTAACGATAGCCGAGCCAGTTCTTTTTCGTGATGGGAATGTTCAACACAGCGGAGCGCAGATACAGGAACGGCACGTCGAAACCGCGCCCGTTGAACGTCACCACCTCGTCGTAATGCTTCGCCACGTCCCAGAACGCGGTGAGCAGTTCCACCTCATCCGCGCAGGGCATGAACTCCACAGGCCCGGCTTCGGCGGCGTCCTCCTCGAAATCATCCGCCGTGAACAACACCTGTCCGCGCAGGGATTCCGCGTTGAGCATGGCTATGCACACGACCTGACCCGTGAACGGCCAGAGCGCGAACATGCGGAGCGTTTCCTCGCGCCTGGCTGCCTTGGCGGCTTCGTCGGGAATTTTTTCCACTTCGCGCAGGAGGTATTCCTGCTGGACCTCGTCGAAGTTTTCCAGCGGTTGCGCAGTGGTCTCTATGTCGAAAACAAGTTTTGCCATGGGGTCTGAAAGGCAAAACCAGGATGGAAAACCGTCGTGCTACCGGGTTGCCATCCTGGTGTTGTGAATGAACTACTTCTTTTTCTTCTTCGCTGCTTTTTTCTTTTTTTTCGCTGCCATGTTCGTCACCCCCGATCGTGGTTCAAGGTTTGTGTCAGAGAAAGAGTTCAAAGCCGCGCACAAAAAATCTGATCACGTCCGTTTGTAGGTGAAAGCGTGGCGTGCTGGCAAATCTATTTTCCGAAAATTTTCGACGCGTAAACCTCAAGGACACGCTTCCGCGTTTCAATATTGTTTCGCGCGACGGCTTGAACGAAAATCTGCGCGATGTCCGACACGCTCGTCGTCAACGAAATCTACCTGAGTTTGCAGGGCGAAAGCACGTTCTCAGGACTGCCGTGCATTTTTGTCCGGCTCACCGCCTGCAACCTGCGCTGCTCGTATTGCGACACCGCGTATGCATTCACAGAGGGAAGGAAACGCGACCTTGACGAAGTGCGCGCAGAGGTTTTGCGCCTGGCGAAGCCATATTCCCTCCATCAACCATCAACCATCAACCCTCAACTCCCCTTGGTGGAACTCACCGGTGGCGAACCACTACTCCAACCCAACGCGCTCGTACTCATGAAGCAACTTTGCGATGACGGTTTCACCGTACTCGTCGAGACCAGCGGCACACTCGACATCTCGAAAGTTGACCCGCGCGTCCGACGCATCATGGATTTGAAATGCCCCGCCAGCGGCGAGGTAGAGCGCAATCGTTTGGAAAACATCCCGCATCTCAAGGCGACAGACGAAATCAAGTTCGTCATCGGCACGGTGGAGGATTACGAGTGGGCCAAGCAACAGATCGCGACCCACAAACTCGACACGATTTGTCCGTTGCTCATGTCATGGGTACATCCGCTGCGACCGGAACAGCAGGACAAGTCGCTCAAGCGCGTGCCCGCCGGACTCACGCCCATCACGCGCCAGCAACTGGCTGAACGCATCATCGCAGATGCGCTGCCCGTGCGCTTTCAGGCGCAGTTGCACAAGATCATCTGGCCGCCGGAGCAACGAGGAGTTTGAGCCACAGATGGACACGACTCAACACGAACGGATTTTGGATGGTAGGGCGCGTCACTCCGTGCGCGCCGTTCGTGGTAAGACAGATGGCGGCGCGCACGGAGTGACGCGCCCTACCTTTAACAATCCGTGTCCATCCGGGTTCATCCGTGGTTAATAACTCATGAACAAACGCCAGACACTTGACCTGCTCCGCAACTACGAGTCACAGAACGTCACGTTCATGGAAGCCGACAGTTCGTGGCCCATCGTGTGGGAGAGCGCCAAAGGTGTTCACGTCCGGGACGTGGAAGGGAAAAAGTATCTCGATCTGACTGCAGCCTTTGGGGTGGCAGCAGCGGGCCACGCGAACCCGGCGGTGGTTCGAGCCGGACAAAAACAGATGGCGACGTTGCTTCACGCGATGGGCGATGTGCATCCGCACGCATTGAAAGCAAAGCTCGCGCGCGAGTTGAGCCGGCTGACATTCGAGCGTTGGTCACGCAACACGCAACACGCAACACGCAACACGGGCAAGGTCATCTTCAACAACTCCGGCTTTGAAGCCGTCGAAGCCGCGCTCAAGACCGCCATGCTCGCGACCGGCAGAAGCGGCGTCATCGCGTTTGAAGGCGCGTATCACGGGCTGGGCTACGGTGCGCTCAACGCCACGCATCGCAAACATTTTCGCGGGCCGTTCCGTTCGCAGTTGCGGGAGTTCGGTCACTTCGTTCCTTTCCCGGTTCAGTCACGCAGCAGCGGACATAAGTCCGTTCAAATCAAAACCCGGAATCAGAATGAGTCAACTCACGCCGGCTGTTACGAAGTGGAGAAACGCATCCGGCAAATTTTCCGGCGCAAAAAAATCGGTGCCATTCTCGTCGAACCAATCCAGGCGCGCGGCGGCATCAATGTTCCGCCGCCGGCATTTCTTCCCCTGCTCCGCAAACTGTGCGACGAACACGGCGCGCTGCTGATACTCGACGAGATTTACACCGGGTTTGGGCGCACAGGAAAGTGGTTTGCCTGCGAACACAGCGGCGTCATTCCCGATTTGATCTGCCTTGGCAAGGCGCTCACGGGCGGGTTTCCGCTCTCCGCGTGTATCGGTCGAGCGGATGTGATGGATGCCGCATGGCCCGCGTCGGCTGGCGAGGCGATTCATACCAGCACGTTCCTCGGCCATCCCGTCGGTTGCGCGATGGCTCTGGCGCAGATCGCAGAAATCAAGCGTCTGAGGCTTTGCGAACGCAGCGCGAAACTCGGCGCGCGGTTGCTGGAATTCCTGTCCACCATCAACCATCCACCATCAGCTCTTCGCGGCCTCGGATTGATGGCGGGATTGGAATTGCTCAACGCGGACGGCACGCCAGCCACGGTGGAATCATTGCGCGTCATCAAGACGATGTTGCGACGGGGCTTTATTCTGCTGCCGGAAGGCGAACACGGAAACGTCATCAGCTTCACGCCGCCGTTGACGATCACGGAAGCAAAGTTGCAAATGATGGTGAAAACATTGGCCGAAGTTCTGGCCACAGATAGCCACAGATGAAACACAGATTTGAAGAGTCGCGCGAAGGAAACGAAGGGGGCAAAGGTTTTTCCTTCGCCGCCGTCGCGTCCTTCGCGCGACATTGCCCTGCATGAAACTCACGGAAATGCGCGAACTGCTGGCGAAGCGCGGGATTCAACTCACGAAATCCCTCGGGCAGAATTTTCTTCACGACGCGCACCAGCTCGAACGCATCGTCGCGGCGGCGGAACTGACAAAAGAGGACAAGGTTCTCGAAATCGGGCCAGGGCTTGGGCCGTTGACAGAATTGTTGCTGGAACACGCGGGCATTGTTCTGGC